>JAICVT010000110.1 GCA_025935235.1 Ktedonobacterales bacterium
CGCGAAGGAGAAGAGGCCCAGCAGCAGCCCGCGCAGCACCCGCACCGCCGCCTCGGCGCCCTGCTGCCGCTGTGCGAAGGCCGCCAGGATGGTAGCATAGAGGGGGAAGGGCGCCAGCAAGCCAGTCATCTGCGGGCCGAGCGTGGGCGCCAGATCGGTGAGCAGCGCCACGAAGCCAGTCGCGATGACCATGCGCGCGGGCAGATCCCACCACGGCAGGCGCGTGGCCGCGGACGAGGACGCTGACGGCTCGGTCGTCGTCGCGGCGTGGGCGCGCCGGCGATCAGGCATCAGCCAGAGCGAGGCCAGCAGCGCCAGCGCGATCACCGCGCAGAGGGGCGCCAGGCTGAGCGTCACATCGCGCAGGATGAACGCGCCGAGCAGGAACGCCACGCAGCCACCCACCACCGCCCACCATCCGCCGCCACGCCAGACAATCCAGCCATAGGCCAGACAGAAGACGCACTCCGAGAGCGTCCCCGCCAGCGTTCCCGTAGCGGCGGCGGCGGCGAACGAGCCGCCATGCGCCAGCGCCAGCAGGAAGATGATTGGCCCGGAGGTCAGCGGCAGCCCGACCAGCCACCCGCTGATGGCTGGCCCCCAGCGCCGCCCGGCGAGGCTCGCCACGCCGATCAGGATGGGGGTCAGGGTGAGCTTGAGCGCGATGGTGATCATATCTCAATGTTAGCACGCTCGCCTACGGGTGGGGATCGTCAGGAGGGTCGGAGCCAACGAGCAACTACCGCACTACCGCTGCATTCGAGCCATAGTACTGTCTGCAACAGATTTAGTTCCAGGACGTCGCGTGAGATGCGACAAGCCCGCAGTTTTCACAGAGATAGAGACTGCGGAAACCCTCGCCGTACTTGCGAACATCGGATGTCATGGTACTCACATGAAACATGAGTCTCTGACACGACAGGCAACGCGGATTCGGATAGAGGCCGATGGGAGGGCCACCAACATCGCCCTCGACGCCAGGAGTCAACTCGATATGGCAGTTGGCATAGATGAGACGATCATCGTATGGGATAAGCTCCAATCGCCCTCGGCCAAAGTCATGCCCTGCATTGGCCCTCTCGCGAAATATTTGCTCCCACTCAGAGTCGGTATGAGTCGTTCCTCGAACGACTGCTTGCACGTACCGTCCATCGCTCAATGGCTTGCAGAATACTGTCCAATTGTCATCGCTTGGTGGACTGACCAGGTGGACACGCGACGCAG
The DNA here is from genome assembly GCA_025935235.1 of Ktedonobacterales bacterium. Lineage (GTDB taxonomy): Bacteria > Chloroflexota > Ktedonobacteria > Ktedonobacterales > JADMIN01 > JAKAIY01. The sequence continues at coordinate 1,225 of JAICVT010000110.1, forward strand.
GAAAGGCTGGCAAGCCGGGGATTGCCGCGAGATCGAGCGAGCAATAGTGCCAGGTAATAACCTCCTGCGTCGGATCTGCCATGATTGCTGACAATGGAAGTCCAATGGGATTCGGATAAGTGGCTGAATCCCCGTCCTCAACACGAATCACCTGCGCTGCAAGCCGAGTGGACATGAAGCGGGGGACGGCTGGCTCACGGCCTTCAGGGATCCAGAATCCCATGTCTTCAAGCGCCGCAATCCGATCCTTGCGCCGTACATAGTCGGCAAGCGCATCCAGAGCCGAAGGTGTGCCAATGCTGGCCAGCATCGCTTCGAGCGTGTCACGCAGAAAGGAGTTCAGCCCAGGGGCGACGAGACGCTGAGCGAGATGGTCAGCGCACGCATCTGAGGCGTCCTGTAGGAGGTATAGCCATACCACAAATGGCCAGGAGAAGTTGGCGAGCTGTGTATCTGACGCGGTGACGATTGCGTACTGGAGCGGGCGGACATAGCCAGGGTACACCGCGCCGACGTAGTAGAAATAGTCGCCCAGATCTCTGACCGAATGTTCATACCTGGCGCGCCCCAGCGAGGATGGCGAGAGCGACAGACCCCATTCCAACACCATCTGGACATCACGTTCGGAACCCACCGACGGATCAATAACGTTGTGCAACAGTTTCAGAGGCATATGGTTGCCCTACCCCCGACTACTCGGTAGAAAGAAACCAGGTCATCCAACTCCTGTTGCTTGCCCCGCGCCATCATCCCTGGCCTGGGTTCCCCCTCCCTCGGAGGGGAGGGGGACAGGGGGAGAGGTTCCGCCTGCCCCAGCGACCAGTTTCCAATCCGCAGGCCCGGCATGACTGTGTTTTCGTTCACGCCCTCTATAGTACAGCGTAGGCGCAAGCCGTATTCAGACCAGCCCCTGCGGGACGATGCGCCAGTACGCCCGGTTGAAGAGCTGCTTCTCCATGTGATAGTAGCGGCTCGGATGCGGCGGGCGCGGCGGATGCTCGTAATCGAAGACGAGCTGTGTGGCACGGCCTTCACCCGTCTCAAGGAAGCACATCACCTCGCCATCATAGCTGGCGTGCGCCGGATCAGGCTCCTCGCCGCGTATTAGCGCGACCAGCCGCGCCGCCAGCGCCTTCGCCTCGAAGTGGGCCGCCGAGCCGCTCTTCGAGACGGGCAGGTCAGTCGCGTCGCCCAGCGCATACAAATGCTCGTAGCCTTTCACCGCCAGCGTGTGACGATCGGTCGCCAGCCAACCCTGGGCGTCGCCCAGCTCGCTTGCCTCGATCACCTGCGCGCCGCGATGCGGCGGGATCAGCACCAGCAGATCATAGGACGCATCTTCACCTTCGAGCGAGCGCAGCACATGGCGCTCTCCGTCCAACTCGTCGGCATTGAAAAAGAGCCGCGACTTGACACCGCGCTGCTCGAGCAATGGCGCCGCGACCTCTGCTACGGACTCGATGGGGAATACCCGTGGCAGCGGGAAGAGATACTCCACCTCGGTCTTGCTCCGCAGGCGCCGCTGGCGCAGCCATTCATCCAGCAGGAACGTGAACTCCAGTGGCGCGGGCGGGCAGAGATACGGTATGCCACCGACCGCGACGACGATGCGCCCTCCCGTGAAGGACTGGAGCGCCTGGCGCAGCGCGAACGCGCCCCGCTGGCTATAGAACTCGTGGTAGTCGCCCGCCGACTCGCACATGCCAGTCAGGTCCTGGGGCGCCAGACGCGCTCCGGTCGCCACGACCAGGTCGTCGTAGCTGTAGGTGGCGTTGGTCGCGCCCCCTGTGCCACGGATGTCGTCGCGGTTGACCCCATGCCGCACTGTCAGCTCGCGCTGCCGTGGGTCGATACGTGTCACCTCGCCGACGATCAACTTTACACGATGGTTCAGCAGCGATCGCACGGGCCGCTCGAAGTGGCGTTGGCTCACCGGCTGGTCGCTAAAGGGAATGTACAACCACGCCGGCATGTAGACATGCGCGCCTGAGCTATCGATCAGTGTCACCTCGGCCTCGTCTGCCGTCAGGCGGCGCGCGAGTACGTTTGCCAGGATCGTCCCACCAACGCCTCCGCCCAGGATGACAATACGTCGTGGCATAGACGTTTCCCTTCTCAGCGCAGCTTGCGCGCAACAAAGCGGGTGTAGCCCGCCTCCTGGAATGCGCCGATGAACTCGTGGCCAGCCTTGGCGATCCACGCGGGGATGTCTTTGGCCGAGCCAGGATCACTTGATAGCACGGCGACGACTCCGCCGACAGGCAGCGCTTTCACGCCACGAATCAGCTCCATCAGCGGGCCGGGGCAGAAACTGCCACGCGCGTCAATTTCGCGATCCACATGAACCTCAGAAGGCGCGGACATAGCAAACCTCCTCGTCTCGTGCGAGCGCCGCAGAGATAACTCATTAGAGCGACGCTCGCAATTGAAGCGGCGTGAGCAGCCAGGGTCAGATGAAGAGCGTGATACGCCCCTCTTTGGCGCGCTCGACAAAGGTCGCCACGCCAGTCACGTCATCAACGATCGGCTCCAGGTCGCTTAGCCGCATGCCATACAGCTCCATCGTCATGCTGCAAGCGTAGACCTTCACGCTCCCCACCTCTTTGGCGCCCAACAGGTTCTCCATCCATGAGGGGCTATGCTTGGCCTGCATCGCCTCCATCATCGTCGGGCCGTATTCCTCGAAGTCCTTGCTGACGCGCGTATTGGTCAGGCAGTCGCCCTTGCGGAACGCCATCAGCCCCCAGGTTGTTAGAAAGACCTCGACATCCAGCCCCATCGCCGCGCCCCCGGTCGCCAGGATCGAGGCGGCCATCAGCTTATCGACGGTTCCTGAGAAGACGATCAGCGACATACGCTCTGGCGTCTGCGCCATGAGAGAACTCTCCTTCCACGGTGGCCGCTGAAGACCATAGCGGCCAGCGATCCAGCGTGACCCGGCGATCCACCGCCACATCCTTACCGGATCGTTCCCGGTGTGGCATGAAACTCGCCCACATGGATAGCCTGGCGCCGCGCGAGAACAAGAGCATCTCAATTCACCTGCTCGCACTCACAGCCCGGTCTCGGTCCGCGTCGCGACGAGCAGCGCTCCGCACAATGAGCAGCGCCCGCGTTGAGCATGCGCGCTCAACGCGGGCGTCAAATACAGGCGAGCGGGCGGCACACCGCGATGGCATGGCTCGCTCACGTCACTACTGCTGCGTGGCCGGATACTCGACATCAGCCGACGCCATCGCGTTCAGTGGCACAATCGCCTCTTCCCACTCCTGGCGGCGCGCGTCGATGTCTAGCGCTTTCCCGGCGCGGAAGATATCCTCCGCCGCCGCGAGTCGCTCCTCTGGCGCACGGACGGCGACGATCAGGTTGCCCCGTTTGACGCCTTCCACATACACCTTCGCCTCGTGCTCAGGCAGGCCCAGCGCGACCAGGCCACCCAGCAGGCCGCCGCCAATCGCGCCAGCCGCCAGACCCAGCACCATCGCGCCGATCCAGGTCAGGAACTCGCCAGCGGCAATGATCGGCCCGATGCCGGGAATGACCAGCGCGCCCAGGCCGATCAACAGCCCGGCGATGCCGCCTGTCGTCGCCCCGGTGATGGCGCCCACCTCGGCGCCAGTCGTGATGTCCAGCCCACTGTTCTTGAGGACTTCACGTCGCGCCACCACGCTGATGTCGCGCTTGTCGAAGCCTTGCCTGGTCAGCTCGGTAATGACAGCGTCAACGTCACTGGTGGTCTCGAACATGCCGACAACCGTCTTCATGTGTTCTCCTCCTTCCGCTCCTGCCCGCTGGCGACATGAGGGCGCCCAGTGGCGTTCTCTGGCGTCAGCGCGCCATGCGCGGCATGCGCGGCATACGCCACGCACATGCAGCGTGCGCCAGACACATCACGCCCGCGGCACAAGAGCCTGGCGCAAGGTCTCAGCTGGGTCAAGAACGCCCCGCCAACCGCGCGATGTGACCTGTGACGTATCCGTGACACGCGCCTCGATCAGCGTGACGATCACGAGACGCGCGCGCGGCAGGATGCAGGGTAGACGAGCCGATGACCAGGAAGGTCAGGATGACCCTACCAGAGAGGAAGCGCGACATGACGGGGAAGACGTTGTACCCGACGATGCGGAAAGAGATGACACCCCGTGAGCGCATCGTGGACGCCTCGCGGCGACTGGCCGAGCGCCTGGGAGCCGAGCAGGAAGCGTACACACTCGCTGGCGGCGCCAGAGCTGAGCGCAGAGAGCAGTCGGAGATCGTCTGGTTTCCACATACGGGCGCATGGGGGCGGTTGCGGCAAGGGGCGCCGCTGCTCTTCTGGACGGCGGCCGAGCGCGCGACGGGCAGATCAACCAGCGCCCCTCCGCTGATCGCTGTGCCGCTGGATGGCCATCGCCATGCCGAGCGCGCCATTCCGCTGGCCTGCTCGCTGGCCGAGATGACCGGAGCCGAGGTGGTTCTGCTGTATGTAGCGCAGCGTCCGCCATGTGGCGAGCGGCGTGCGGCGCTGCGGGCTGTACGCGAGGGGCGCGGCTATCTGCGCGAGGCGCGCGAGCGGGCAGTGGCGCGGGCGGCGGTACCGATCCGCACGAAGCTGCTGCTGGGCGAGCCAGGCGCGACGCTGGTAGCCTTCGCCACGCGACCACTGGTCGGGGCGTTTGTCCTGACGACACATGGCCAGATGCGACATAACCACTTCTTTGCTGGCTCTGTCGCCACCCAGGTCGTGCGCCAGACTCACATCCCCGTGCTGCTGGTTCCGCTGGGGCCAGAGGAAGAGCATTGATCGGGCGTCGGTCGCGGTGACTGGCCATAGCAGCGCGCGTCCCCTCTCCGCCGGTGAGCGGAGAGGGGACGCGCGGGGGCAAGTTAACCTGACGCTCAGTCGCGGCGCCAGCGTCGTCCCGCATCGAGGGCTACGCGCCTTTGGTGGCCAGCATACGCTCCAGCGCCACTTTGGCCCAGCGCGCCGTCTCGCCGTCTACCATCACCCGGTTGACCACGCGCCCAGCCACCAACTCCTCCAACACCCAGGCCAGGTAGGCCGGGTGGATGCGGTACATCGTCGAGCAGGGGCAGACGATCGGGTCGAGGCAGAAGATCGTCTTATCCGGATGCTCGCGCGCCAGCCGCTTGACCAGATTGATCTCCGTGCCGACCGCCCAGACCGTCTCGGCGGGCGACTGCTCGATCACGCGGATGATGTACTCGGTCGAGCCGTTCAGGTCGGCGGCCATCACCGTCTCGTGGTTGCACTCCGGATGCACCACCACCCGCACGCCAGGGAAGCGCTCGCGCGCCTCGGCGATCTGCTCGGGCGAGAAGCGCTGGTGGGTCGAGCACCAGCCCTTCCACAGGATGACTTGCGCGTCAATCAGCAGCTGCTCATCGGCGATGTCGCCGAAGTCGCGGCGCTGGTTCCAGACCACGATGCGCTCCGGCGCGATGCCCATCTTGAGCGCCGTGTTGCGCCCCAGATGCTCATCCGGGAAGAAGAGCACGCGCCGCCCACGCGCGAAGGCCCACGCCATCACCTGCTCGGCGTTGGATGACGTGCAGACGATGCCGCCGTTGCGCCCGCAGAACGCCTTGAGGTTGGCGGCGGAGTTCATGTAGGTGATCGGGATGATCGGCTGCGGCTGTCCCTCGCCCGCCGCGCCGGCCTCCGCGCTCGTCTCATCGCGATAGAGGTCATCGAGGATCGTCCACAGCTCCTCCACCTCGGCGATGTTGGCCATGTCGGCCATCGAGCAGCCCGCGGCGGGGTTCGGCAGGATGACCTGCTGACGCGCGTCGCTGAGGATGTCGGCGCTCTCGGCCATGAAATGCACGCCGCAGAAGAGGATGTAGTCCGCCGCCTTCTTCGTCGCCGCGAACTGCGCCAGCTTGAACGAGTCGCCGCGCGCATCGGCGTATTTGATGATCTCGTCGCGCTGGTAGTGGTGGCCAAGGATCACCACCCGCTCGCCCAGCGTCGCCCGCGCCTGTGCGATGCGCTCATCCAGCTCGGCCTGGCTCATCAGCGCATACTCGCGCGGGATCTGGTCGGCGCGCTCGGCGCCCGCGTGCAGCGGACGATGCGCCTCCAGCGCGCTGCCCTCACGCGCGCGCCACTCCACCAGCGCGGGCAGCGCCTGCGCGTCGGCGCTCTCTTCGCAGGCCACTACCAGCGGTTGTTCCCGCTCGGCTGGCTGCTCCGTCGGAATGACCGGCAGTTGGATGTGAGTCGTCATCGGTTATCGCTCCTCGGCGCCAGGACACGCTGACATGCGCCGCATACACTGCATCTATCGGGATGAGTGCGGACTACTCCGCATCGAACTCCAGGGAGACATCGAAGTTGGGCGCGGAGTGGGTCAGCGCGCCCAGCGAGATCAGATCAACGCCAGTGGCGGCCACCGCCGCGATGCGCTCCGGATCAGCGCCGATATTGCCCGACGCCTCGATCATCACCTGCGGGGCGCGCTCGCGAATCAGCGCCACCGCCGCGCGCATCGCCTCGTCAGACATGTTATCCAGCAGGATGGCATCGGCTCCGGCGTCGAGCGCCTCGCGCGCCTGCGCCTCGTCCTCGCACTCCACCTCCACTTTGATGAGGTGCGAGGCGTGCGCCCGCGCGCGGGTCACGGCTAGCGCCAGGCTACCCACCGCCGCGATATGGTTGTCTTTGATCAGAATGCCATCGTCGAGGCCAGAGCGATGATTCGCCCCGCCGCCCATGCGCACGGCGTATTTCTCCAGCGCGCGCAGCCCCGGCGTCGTCTTGCGCGTATCAATCACCCGCGCCCGCGTGCCAGCGGTGGCCGCCGCGCAGCGCGCCGTCAGCGTCGCAATGCCTGAGAGCCGCCCCAGGAAATTGAGCGCCGTCCGCTCCGCTGTCAGCAGCGCGCGTGCGTTGCCCTCCAGCGCCGCCAGCCGCTGCCCAGCTCGCACCGGGTCGCCATCGTGCGCGGTCAGCACGACATGCGTGTCGAGATCGAGCAGGCGAAAGATCAGCGCCGCCATCGGCAGCCCCGCCACCACGCCATCCTGCTTGGCGATGATGCGCCCGCGCGCCTTCGTCCGCGCCGGGATGGTCGCCTCGCTAGTCAGATCGCCACGCCCGATATCCTCGGCCAGCGCGCGCCGCGCCAGCTCCACATCGAAGATCGGGTCGTAGGCGAAGCCATCAGTTCGCCGCCGTGTCAGGGTATCGGGCGCGTCAGGCGCATCAGATGTGTACGGCATGCGTCGCCTCCTTTCGCTCCTCTGGCCGCTCTGTGCGCTCGTTCTGGGCGGCCTGGCCTGCTTGTGGCGTGTGGGTCGGCCAGAGCAGCGAATGGCGTCCGTCGCGGCTCAGCTCGCGCTCCGGATAGTCCGTGCGGTAGTGGCCGCCGCGGCTCTCGGTGCGGCCCAGCGCCGCCAGCGCTACACCCTGCGCCACCAGCAACATGTTGGCCGTCTCCGGGTCATACGGCCCGCCAGCGGCCAGCGCGCGCAGCCGCTCCAGCGCGGCGGTCAGCCCATCAGCGTCGCGCCGCAGCGAGACATGCTGCCACATCTCGCGCCGCGTCGCCTCGCGCACAGCGCTCGCGACCGGCGCGTCTGGCTCGCTGTGCGGCATGATAACGCGCTCCAGCGCGACCCACGGCCCGGTCAGCGCGGGCGTGGTCGGCCAGTCGCCCGCCACCTGTGCGGCCTCGCCCCCGCCGCCGATCAGCCGCGCCGCGCGCCGCCCAAAGACCAGCCCCTCCAGCAGCGAATTGCTGGCGAGGCGGTTCGCGCCATGCACGCCCGTACACGAGACTTCGCCGACGGCATAGAGGTTGGGGATGGTCGTGCGACCCCAGGTGTCCGTCACGACGCCGCCCATGTAGTAATGCGCCGCCGGAGCGACGGGGATCAGGTCGGTCGCCAGGTCCAGCCCGCGCGCGTGGCAGGCCGCTGTGATGCTGGGGAAGCGCGCGCGTACCTCATCGGCGTCCAGATGGCGCAGATCAAGGAGAGCGCCGGGCGCGCCCTCGGCCAGCACCTCGCTGAGGATGGCGCGCGCCACGACATCGCGCGGGGCCAACTCGGCGTCGGGATGATAGCGCGGCATGAAGCGCTCGCCGCGCGTGTTGCGCAGCCAGGCGCCCTCGCCGCGCACCGCCTCCGAGACGAGGAACGGCTGACCATCCTGGCCATCCTGGCCATCTATCGCCAGCGTGGTGGGATGAAACTGGCAGAACTCCAGGTCGGCCAGCGCCGCGCCCGCGCGCCATGCCAGCGCCACGCCGTCAGCGGTCGCGCCCGCCGGATTGGAGGTGCGCAGCCAGAGGCGCCCGGCGCCACCATTGGCCAGCGCCACGCCGCGCGCGCTCAGCAGCCGCGTCACGCGCCCTTCAATCAGCGCCTCCACCCCAGCGCAGGCGCCGCGCGCATCCAGGATCAAGTCCAGCGCCAGCGCGTGCTCGTAGACAGCGGTGTGGGGGCGGGTGCGCACGGCGGCCACCAGCGCCCGCTCGATCTCAGCGCCGGTCGCGTCGCCGTGGGCATGCAGCACGCGGCGGCGGCTGTGCGCGGCCTCCAGCGTCAGATCGTAGCGCGTGGCCAGCGCATGCAAGGGATCAGCCGCATCAGGCGGATCGGCGCTCTTGGCCTCGCGCTCGTCGAACCGCGTTCCCTGGGCGACGAGCCAGCCGACGGCCTCGCGCGCCTCGGCCAGCATCGCGCGGGTGGCGGCTTCATCCACCAGCCCGGCGCCCGCCGCCAGGGTGTCGCGCAGTTGCAACTCGGGGTCGTCGTCCAGCCCGACCGGCGCGGCCAGCCCGCCCTGGGCATAGCGCGTGTTGCTCTCGCCGAGCGCCGCCTTGGTCAGCAGCGCCACCCGCAGTTCGGCGGGCAGGGTGAGCAGCGTCGAGAGGCCCGCCACGCCCCCGCCGACGATGATCAGATCGAAGTCTCGCGTATCGGATTGGGTATTGGCTAGGGTATCGGACGGCGTCTGCTGTGATTGCTCATCTGGTCCGGTCACGTCCCGGCTCCTTTCGCGCCCGCGAGCAGGCTCCGTCGCCTGCTTCATCCTGGCTCGCTCGCGCTTTAGTGTACTTCATACACTAAGTCGTCGTGCGCAGATTATACCACGCCCAACTCATGCTTTGCCAACCCGGCGCAAGCGGCGCGCGGGACCGCCCAGCGCGCGCTGATTGGCCCGAAACGAAGCCGCTGGCTGGGGTACAATAGACTGAGCGAACGGGCGATTGGACGGGGGAGAGAACGCCATGCCGAGCCAGCCAGCCAGATCAACCAGCGCAGAGACAACTGACGCGATTCAGACCACGCAATCAGGGCCATCAACCCACAGCGAGCGAGACGAGCGCGAGATGCCCTGCCCCGTTTGCGGCGCGCCGATGCCCGACCTGAAGGGCGGCAAGGCGACCATCTGTCCCAACTGCGGCTTCAAGGATAGCTGCTGCTACTGAGCATGCGCGGCGCAGGGTAGCGAACGACGCTTCACAATGCGGTCGGGTCAAGGCGGAAGCTGGAGACGGAGTAGCTGTTTCCTGCCGATAGGAGACCGTACCAATAGATATCCGCTACCTGTCCAACAAAGGGTGCTGCTGGAATCGCCTCCTGGCTGTTAATACTCAACGCCATGCTCGAGCCTGTCATAGTGACTAGCACATGGAAGGGCGCACTCACCTTGCCATGCTGGCTGAGGCTACTCGTTCCGGTGTACTGGCTGCTCCACGACCCGTCACCGCACATGATCACCCCGGCCGGCTGGTTCTGTTGTGCGTTCGTCGCAGGACTCACGAAAAACTGGACACAGTCGGAGACGGACGATCTGTTGATGGCGAGCGTGAACTGTGTAGTAAAGGCGCGTGGAAAGGAGACATCGCCCGGAAAGCCATAAAAATCCAGGAAGTCATACCTGCCCGAAGGAATGGTGGCGACTGTTCCATCAGAAGAACACGTGACGCCGCTGCCAGCTCTCCAATACCAGTAGGCGCGCGAGTCCCGTGAATACGGCGGGTCGACTGTGTCGCA
>JAICVT010000141.1 GCA_025935235.1 Ktedonobacterales bacterium
GCTCAGTCCGGTGGACATCGAGGCGCGCTACGGCCTGCCCAACGGCAACATCTTCCAGGGCGAGATCACCCCCGATCAGCTCTTCTCGCTGCGCCCATCGCCGGAGTGCGCACGCTACCGCACGCCGCTGGCGGGCCTCTACCTCTGCGGCTCCGGCTCACATCCGGGCGGTGGAGTGATGGGCGCGCCGGGCCACAACGCCGCCCAGGCCCTGCTGAAAGACTGGAGCGACGCGGCGCGCTAGCTCGCCCAGCTTGTCATAACTACGCACTTTAGGCGATAGGCAGGCAGCGCGGGCAGCCGTATACTGGCCGCGTCATGGTAGTGGTGGCGGGAGTACGTGTGGGTGATGTGAGGCGCAGGGGAAAGCCCAGCTAACCGTGACGCGGTGTCTTCATGTGTAGTGGCGGGATACATCTGGCGGGGAGCAATGATATGCTCCCCGCCACTTTTCTGCCCACGGCTGCTGGCCCGACTGCCGCCGCTACTCCATTTTGCTGATTTCTCCTCATCATCTCCGCCAGGCTCGCCGTCGCCTGTGGCCCACTTCGCGCTCTTCTCGTTCTGGTGATGAGACAGCGGCATGGTGTGGTTCGTGTACTTGCGTAGGACGGGCGCTCGCTGTGATCTGAAGGCGTCCCGCTCTCCGCGCCGGACCACCCCATCCCGCTGCCGCGCTCAGTTTCCGTGGGCATGAAACAGTGTGGTTGGTTCGCGTCGCCGCGCCTGGTAGACGCGGCGCTCAGGGCGAACGAGCAGGAGCCGTCGCGCCGACGGCAGGAGCAATGCGCATGATGAAGAGCATTCCGCACACGCACCCCCGCATCGCCCGCATCGGAGTTGGACTGCTGGCGCTGGCGCTGGCGATCATGCTGGCGACCGTTGCGCCCTCGTATCGAGCGGCCGCCTCGGGCCTGCCCAGTGGCGAGCGAACGAATGGCATGAGCACGCTGGAGCCGGTCTACGACGACATGTCCGGCGCAATCCGCTATGTCAGCACGCCCGACAAGGCGCCCATGCACGCGAATCCCACCGCCTGGGCGCCGTTCTACCTGCCTGTCTATCCGCTCTCCGCCGCTGACGCCATTGGCGTAGTGAACTGCGCGCACACCCCGGCTGACAACTGCCCCGACCACGGGCCAGAGGTGGCTGGCGCCGCCATGCAGATCATGCCGAGCGTCTATGGCGCGGGCGTCTGGGGCCACGATCACCTGATGGCTGGGCCGGGCAGCGGCGGCGACTTCAACGTCGCCTGGGAGCCGGTCCTGGTGCTCTTCACCAGCTCCGCCGCCGCCAACACGCACATCACCACGCTGGCGCAGATCAACGCGGCGGTCGCCAGCCACAACGCGATCCTGGTTCCGCTGCCGCAACTGACATTCCACTGCTCGGTCGTCTCGGCGTCCGTCTACGCGCACTCCACGCCAGTGACGCCCGTGTAGGCGACCGCCGATCTTGATGCAATGACAACAAACGGGTCGAGCGCCCGCCTCCGCGCGAGCGTCTCGGCCCGTCCGTTTGCCGCAGCCGTTCGTCACTCGCGCGTGTCAGGCGGCTGCTCGTCCAGGTCAGCGGCGACCTCGGCGGCGTCTTCGTCCTCGGCCATCGCCAGCGGCGGCAGCGGCGCGACGGCTGGCGCCGACTGTGGCAGCGCCGCGTCGTCGTCCTCCAGCTCCGCCGCTGGCGCGGGCGTGGCCATCGCCGGGATGGCGCGGCTCATGGCGACGCTGCCCCGCAGCATCATACGCCAGGCCTCGCCCAGCCGCGGGCGCAGCGGCTCCAGCCGGGCGCGCTGTGCGTCGAGCACCTGCTGGCGGCGGCCGCGCGCGTCGGGGCCGCTGACCCGCCAGAGCTGGCGCGCATCGAGCGTCTGGGAGAGCGCGCCCTGCGTCTGTTGCAGCAGATCAATCGTCTGGTTCAGTGTCACCAGCAGATCGCCCTCCGCCAGATCAATCCGCCGCAGCAGGCCGCTCAGCGAGGAGCCGCGCGCCCAGTTGAGCGCTACGCTGTGGAAGGCGTCCATGATGCCAGGACTCATCCGCAAGCCCTGATCGTCTTCAAACTCCTGCACCGAGCGCTGGATGCGCAGCGCCTGCCGCCGGGCCTGCACGAGCTGCGAGGGCAGCAGCAGGCTATTGCGCAGCGAGCGGTCGCTGTCGAAGGTGAACCAGCTCACGACCTCGGCCAGCTCCGCCGGGCTGAGCTCGCTCAGCGCTCCGCTGAAGAGCAGTTCGCAGATCATCATGCCGGCCGGATGGAAGATCGCCCGCAGCAGCCGCCCGCGCACTGTCAGCGCGTCATCCTCGCCGATGTAGCCCTGCGCCCGCAGCACGTAGATCGTCGCGTTCAGCTCAGCCGAGGCGGCGCGGCTCAGCGCGGTCGAACGCCGCCCGGATCTGCCCCCGCCAGCGGCCCGCTCGTCCGTCGCCTCGTCTGGCGTCTCGTAGGACTGGTAGTACGCGCGCACATCGTCTGGCTGCTCGCGCCGCTCGCCCCGGCGTCCCGGCCGCCGCGTCGCCATCTCCACGCGCCGCCGCTGGAACTCGCGCAGGCTGGCCGCCACCGCCCGCTGCAGACGCGCCTGATCGCCCGGACGCCAGAGATTGAGGACGGTGTTATAGCGCACGGTGAAGGCGCTCGTCACCGGCAGCAGCGGCGCCGTCAGCGCGCTGAAGGCTGGCTCGAAGGCGTCCCACGGGGAATAGGGGATAATGGCGGCCCCACGCGCGTCTATGCCGCGCCGACCCGCGCGCCCGGTGGCCTGCTGATATTCGTTCGGCGTCATCAGCCGCATCCGCACGCCATCGAATTTGCTCAGGCTGCCCAGCACGACGCTGCGCGCTGGCATGTTGACGCCCAGCGCCAGCGTATCGGTGGCGAAGACCGCCTTCAGGTCGCCACGCTGGAAGAGCGTCTCGACCATCACCTTCAGCCCTGGCAGCAGCCCGGCATGGTGAAAGCCCAGCCCGCGCGGCAACAGCGACGTCAGCGCTCGCACCTGATCGAGCCGCTGATCTTCGGCGGGCAACGCGCGCACCCACTCGCGCACCTCAGCGCTCAGCCGCGCGCGCTGCTCGGGCGTGGTGAAGAGATGGCCCGCCGCCTCTTGCGCCGCCGTCTCCACTGCCTTGCGCCCCGGCAAGAAGTAGAGCGCGGGCAGCAGCTCGGCCGCGCGCAGCGCCGTCAACACCTCGCTCGGCGCGGGGGTGGGCCGCTCCGGGATGTCGTCCTCGCCCTCCGCCGCGCCGTTTGCCGCGCTGTTTGCCGCGCCATTCACCGTCGCGGCCGCCTCATCGAAAGCGCGCGGCGCACGGCTGGAGCCGTCGAAGGTGAAGCGGCGGCCACGCTCGCGCAGGCGGGCCAGCTTGGCCTCGCCGCCGATGCCGGGGAAGCGCTCGACGCGCTGGCCTTCGGCGTTCTGCGCCAGCCGCAGCGCGCCATCCAGAAAATAGAAGTGCTCCAGCGGCACCGAGCGCTCGGTATGGTAGACCAGCGCCATCGGGCCGTGCACCTGCTCGATCCACTGGCGCAGCTCGTCGGCGTTACTGACCGTCGCCGAGAGGCCAACGAAGACGACATGCGGCGGCGAGTGGATGATGGCTTCCTCCCACACCGGGCCACGCTCCGGGTCGTTGAGGTAGTGCAACTCGTCGAAGATCACGCAGCCGACGCTGGAAAGCTCTTCGTCCAGGCGGGCGCGGCGCGCCATCTCGGCCACATCCGAGGGCGCGAGCGGCTGGCCTTGCCCCTGGCCTTGCTCTTGCGCGCCCGGCGGGGCGCCATAGCGCGCGTCGATCCCCGCCAGCGTCGCGCTGGCCTCCTCGCGCGGGGTGACGTGCGCCGCGCGCAGCCCCTCCAGCAGCATGTTGCGGTAGATCTCGGTGGTCATCACAACGATTGGCGCGCTGGGATTCTCGACGATGTCGCCGGTCAGCAGGCCTACCGCGTCGGCCCCGTAGCGGGCGCGCAGGTCGCGGAACTTCTGGTTGGAGAGCGCCTTGATCGGCGCGGTGTAGATGGCGCGCTGCCCCGCCCGCCGCGCCTGCCAGATGGCGAACTCCGCGACGATCGTTTTGCCCGTTCCAGTGGGCGCGGCGACCAGTACGGAGCGCCCTTCGGCCAGATGCTGCGCCGCCTCGAGCTGGAACGGATCGAGCGGGAAGGGCTGCTCCGCCGCGAACTCCTCCGCCAGCGCCTGCGCCTCGGGGTCCCAACTGAGGCGCCAGGCGCGCGCGCGGCTGGTCGGCGCGTCGCCCAGCTCGCGCTGGCGGCGACGCCACTCACTGGGGGTAGCGCTCACCCGCGTCTCCAGCGCGGGGCGGCGCGGCTTCTCGTCGCGGCGCTTCGACCGCCCGGATGATCCGGTCCGCGCTGGCCGACCCGCTGATGCGTTCGACGCATCCGATGCGCCGCTCTGGCCTGGGCGCGATGGCCCGCGGCGCGGGTAGCGCGGAAACTTGCTCTTATCGTGGCCGCTCATCGTTCCATCAACTCTTCCGATTCGTCCTCTCGCCTCATCACGCACCCCCATCGTAGCACGCGGCGCGCGATGCCCGTGCAGGGCCGCTCGCTCAGCCTCCGCGGGCCGCCTGCGCGCTCGCGGGCGCGATCACCCGCACGGCTTTGGGCGCCACGCGCGCCACGGCTGGCGTGCGCCCGCGCAACTCGCCATCCAGCGTCAGCTCCACTGGCTGCTCGGTGATGATCTCGACAGCGCGCGCCCGGAACCAGCGCGCCCCCGGAAGCGCCAGCCCAGCCGAACCAGCCATCGAGCGGGCTGGTAGCTGGGACGCTAGAGCCGTGCCGCTGGTGTTCTCTGGCGCCCAGCGCGTCTGCGCCATGCGCGACAGCCCGGCCAGCGCCGCCTCGAACGCCGCCCGCGCGCCACGAGGGTCGGGCGCCTCGATCACGATGAAGTCGAGCAGGCGATCATCCGTCCGCACGCCTGGCACGCGCAGCCCCAGCCGCCCACCAAACACGGGCAGATTGATCGCCGTGAGCAGCGCCGTCTCCAGGCGCGTCTCGACAATGGCGTCTGGATCATCGTTCGCGCCGCCCACCAGACCAGCGAAGCGCAGCGTCACGGCGATGGGGCGCAGCCGCTCCAGCGACTCGATGGCCGAGGCGATGTAGGTCAGCCGACCCCACAGCCGCCGCTGCTCTGCGTCGGTCGCCAGCCGCGCGAACTCGACATTCAGGCCCAGCGTCAGCGCATGCAGGAAGTAGGCGCCTCCGGGCGCTCCGGGCGCGTCGGTCAGGGCGTCCACCAGCGCCGCTCCGGACGCAGGCGTCGCCTGCTGATCCGACGCGCGCGGCTGTGTCTGCGAAGGGACGGCCTGCCCGGCGTCAATGGCGCGCGGCTCGCCGCTGGCGATGACTGCGGCGGCCGTCTCTGGCGCGAGGGGAAGGCCGAGCGCGCGCGCCACATCATTGGCGGTTCCCATCGGCAAGATGCCCAGTGGCAGATCAGCGCCGACAGCGTGGGTCGCCACCGCGCCGACCGTGCCATCGCCGCCCGCCGCTACCGCCGCCACGCAGCCCGCCTCGCGCCAGCGCTGGCCCTGTGGCTCGCGCGCGTCGAGCGCCTCCACTGGCAGGCTCAGCGCCACCCGCACACCCGCGCGCTCCAGCAGTTCCCGCGGATGACCGCGCTGCGCCGAGCCTGCGTGCGCGCTGGAGACCAGCGCCACCGGCCCGACTGGCCCGACTGGCCCGCGCGAGGTCGTCTGCCGCGCGGGCGTTGGCGCTACTGTGGACGGCGCTGTGGGGGCTGGCTGGGGACGATCCGCCTGACTCATGCGATGATTCATGCGGCGCTAACTTCTGGCCATCGTCTGGCTATTTCTTGATGACGCGCAGCAGGATGATGCTCAGCTCGAACAGCCCCGTCAGCGCGGCGCCAATGATGATCGGGCTGATGGGGTCGGCTCCTGGTGTGATGAAGCACGACAGCACCCACAGGCCGAAGAGGATGTACATGCGCTTCTCGCGCAGCATGCGGCTATTGATGACGCCGACGACGCCGAGGAAGGTGAGCACCAGCGGCAACTCGAAGACCGCGCCAAACGCCAGCAGGAAGTAGGTGACGAAGGTAAAGTAGGAGTCGGCGGTAATCAGCGGGATGAAGCGGTCGCGGCCAAATGACACCAGCCAATCGATGGGGAAGCGTAGCACGAGGAAGCCCACCACCAGCCCGATGACGAACAGTCCCACTCCCAGCAACGTGAATGGCGCCGCATATTTGCGCTCGCGGCGTGTCATGGCGGGCGCGAGGAACCCCCAGATCTGGTAGAGCACGACGGGCGTGGCGAGGGCGATGCCCACGGCGATCGACACCTTCAGCGAGATCATGAAGCCGCCGATCGGATCCGAGATGACGAGTTTGCCGTGCTCCATGATGCCCGCGCCAGCAGGGCCAGCGGAGAGATCGGGCAGTGGCGAGAGCAGGAATCCGAAGATGGGGTCCCAGAAGATGTAGGTCACCACGCTGCATACGGCGATGGCGATGATCGCAACGAGCAGCCGCTTGCGTAGTTCTTCGAGGTGCTCGACCAGCGTCATGACGCCGCCAAGCTCTTCTTCGCCCTCTGGCTCGCCCAGTGTCGTGGCCTCGGTCGGCTCGACCTTGCGCGCGTCTGTCGCTGCCATGAGTCGCTCCCTGCCATCCTGCCATCGCGCCCACGCGGGCGCCCCACACATGCCGGGCGCGCCCGCGAAGCGGATCACCAGCGGATCATCGCTCGTCCATCACGCCGCCTCTAGCGCACGGAATCTTCCTCGACCAGTGGAGCGGCGCTCGCCTCCACCACTGTGTCGGCGCCGTGGTCGGCGGTCGCCTCGACCACAGGAGTCTCCGTGCCGATCTCCGTGGCGGTCGCGGCGGTCGCGGCGGTGGGCGCCGGAGTCGCCGCGGCGAGGATCGGCGCGGCCTCAGTCGCGCTCGGTTGGGCGACCACTGGCGGCGTCTGGGCGGCGCTCGGTGGTACGGACGTTGGAGGCTCCGGATTCGTCACGTCGCGCATGGACTTCTGGAACTCCCGGATGGTGCGACCCAGCGAGGAGCCCATTTCTGGCAAGCGCTTGGGGCCAAAGATGATCAGACCCAGGATGACCAGGCCTAGCAGGTCATACCAATGCAATCCGCCCATGACAATCACTCCGTTTCCGAGGCGATCCATCGTCTGCCAGGAAGGCGTCCCAACCGTTCACAGCCCGCCCGTCCCCGGGAGGAATCGCGCCTCTCGCAAATCTCTACACCCCATTATACGTCTGTGGGTCATGTCGCTCCGCATCAAGAGAAACGCCGAAGCAACACCAAACCAACGCTGAGTGGCCAGAAAAGCACACAATCCGCGCCAGGATGACGTAACGTCTGCCTGAGCGCGGATCGCATCGCGAGAAGGCTACGGGACACTCTGGGGTCCTTGCGGGGATGGCGGTGGTCGAAAGAACCGGACGACGCCGGAACTGACGAGCGGCGCTAAACCAGACCAGCCGCCCGGCGCGCGCGCGAGTGCTCTTGCGCCATCAGCACATCCTGGCGCGTCGGCCCGAAGAGGCCAAACATGAACGCGCCAATGGAGGGCAGCAACACCACAAGGGCGAACCAGCCCCACGCCTTCGTGCGAAAGGCCACGATCAGCCCAATGATCCAGATGATGGCGGCCAGCACGCCGCCAACCGCATACAGGCGGAAGCCCAGCGCTGTGATGTACTCCGCGCCCGCGCCAATGTTCGTGCCGATGGCGCCGCCGACCAGCGTGCCGCCGATCACCAGCGAGAGCAGCCCCCAGGCGCCGAGGTACGCGCACACGCCGCGCGCCAGGAGACGCTCACTGGACAGCGTGCCATAGGCCATCGTGACGAAGACCAGCGGCAACAGCGCCAACTCTGCGATCGAGAGCGGCACGGCGTTTGGCTCGCCCGAGGCGTTGGCGCTGGTGATGGAGATGCCCGTCAGCGCCAGTGCGATGAGCGCGGCGACGACCAGCATAATCAGCCAATCCACCTGCTTGACGCGCAAGGAGGTGAAGACTGCGTAGGCCCAGGCGATGATGGCCACCGCCGCGCCAACCAGCGACACGATGAGCGGAATGGATCCCTGAATCAGTCCGAAGACAAAGATCAGGACGACCGCCAGAATCGCAATCAGGCCGATCTGGCGCCTGGATGACTTGGCTGTTGAGCTGTCCATGTGTTTGTGAAAAGCTCCTGCTGCATGCGAATAGGCGTGCGAGCGAGGTCGGCGGAACACATCATCTCAGGATTTTGGGACACATGCCGCAACACGCCGCTCGGACTATTCTCGTCTACATTCCGGGTCTATCCGGATTTATCGGCCTGTCTGGGTTTCTCCAGGGTGGTTCTGGGGTCAAGGTGGGTCAATGCGCGGCGCGCCCAGACGCGCGGGTGTCATCCCGCCGAGTATACGCCATCCGCTCCTGTGTGACAACCATTCAGGCAATTAGCGTCACGCAAGAACGGCGCCCCGCGCGGCGGGTGTTAGCGCGCGTCTGCCAGCGAGCGGGCATGCTCCAGCTCGTGCGCGACTTCGATCTCAACCATCTGGCGGATGGTGAGCGGGCCGCGCTCAGTATGAACGCCGACCCGCTCCCAGTCCTCCGGACGCAGCCCGCGCAGCAGCGCCACATTGGAGGCGCTAATCAGCCGAAACTCGCGCGCGAGCATGTCGGCAGGCACATAGCGATAGGCCGCCAGCCGCACCAGACCATCCTGATCGAAGGGTTGCAGCGTCGGGCGGTCTTCGTGCGCCGCCAGCCGCATGCGAGCGCCCCAGTAGCGCGCCGCATCGCACAGGTGGCCAATGATCTCGCTGGTGTTCCAGCCTTCTTCGCCCGCCGCCTCGCTGGACGCCTCACCCGCCGCTGGCGCGCTCCCTCCAGTCGCCAGCGCGGCGTCTAGCAGATCGGGCGCGCTGGCCAGCTGCGCCACCAGGTCTTCGTGTGTTGAGTCGCTCATAGACGTTCTCCCCGCTACTCTAGAGACGTCGAGGTCAGGCAAGAGTTTACTGGTCGGCGACGCGCGCTCGATGCCGCCGCGCTCCGCTACAGTGTACAATGCGGGGACGGTGGCCAGAGCGCGCGGTTGCGATGCGCCCGGCGTCCAGGCCAGTCAGCTCATCTGATGAGTCGGAGAGGCCGAACGCGAGCGATAGAGAGCGACAGAGAGCGATAGAAGGAGAGAGTCCGCATGCCAGGCGCGCGTGACGCGCTCGCCGCTGAGGTGGCGCAGCGCCGGGAGCAGTTGATCGAGACGCGGCGCTACTTCCACCAACACCCGGAGCTTTCCTTCGCGGAGCACGAGACGGCGGCGGAGATCGCGCAGCGCTTGCGCGCGCTGGGGCTGGATCCGCTCGAAGGCGTCGGCGGCACGGGCGTCACGGCGCTGCTGCGTGGGCAGGCGGCGGGCGCACAGGCTGGTCCTACGCTGCTGATCCGCGCGGATATTGACGCGCTGCCAGTGATGGAGGAGGCTGATGACGACGCGCGACCGTGGCGCTCGCAGACTCCCGGCGTCATGCACGCCTGCGGCCACGATGGCCACATCGCCATCGCGCTGGCGCTGGCGGAGGTGCTGATGGCGCGCCGCGAGCAGTTGCGCGGTGCGGCGCAGTTCGTCTTTCAGCCCGCCGAAGAGCGCATCGGCGGGGCGCTGGCGATGCTGACCGATGGCGTGACCGCGCACCCCCGGGTAGACGCCACGCTGGGGCTGCATCTGTGGGTTCCCGTGCCGGTTGGCCAGGTGTCGGTGGCGGCGGGGGCGGTCTTCTCCAGCGCGGATGAACTCTGGCTGCGCGTGCGCGGGCGCGGCGGCCACGGCGCCATGCCGCATCTGGCGATTGATCCGGTCGTCGTCGCGGCGCAGATCATCACAGCGCTACAAACACTGGTCGCGCGCGAGGTATCGCCATTTCATCCAGCCGTCGTCACGTTCGGCTCGATCCACGGCGGCGACGCCTTCAACGTGATCGCCGATAGCGTCGAGATGCGCGGCACGCTGCGCGTCTATGA
>JAICVT010000034.1 GCA_025935235.1 Ktedonobacterales bacterium
GCGGCGTCGGCCTTCTCGCCCTTCAGCGCGCCATCAGCGCGGGCTGCCGTGTCGGCCTCCTCCGCCACCACTTGCTCCGTCAGAATGTCAATGATGCGATCTTCGGCGGCCTTCGCGGCGCGCTCCGAGACCTCGTTGACCCGCTGGTCGTGCGCCATCGCCACGGCGGCGTCCATCAGGTCGCGGATGATGCTCTCGACGTCGCGTCCGACATAGCCAACCTGCGTGAACTTGGTCGCCTCGACCTTCACGAAGGGCGCGTCGGCCAGCTTGGCGAGCCGCCGAGCGATCTCGGTCTTGCCAACGCCCGTCGGGCCGATCATCAGGATGTTCTTCGGCGTGATCTCGGCTTGCAGCTCCGGTGGCAGCGCGAGGCGGCGGTAGCGATTGCGCAGCGCAATGGCGACCGCGCGCTTGGCGTCCGCTTGCCCCACGATATAGCGATCCAACTCCCTGACGATCTGTTGGGGAGTCAAATCTTTCATAGCCACGCTCCTGCCTACCGACACTGTGACCTGGGGCGCCCACGGCCCACCTCCGAGAAAGTCATGTGTCGCTTGTACTTCCTCATTATATACGCTTGGAGCATCCGGCTTCTCGTGTTTTTCTTGTCGTTTGCCAGCATCTTTGCGCAGATGATCGTCTCGTTTCATCAGGTACATCGGCGTCATCGAAGGCGTCATTGGGTCGCGCTCTTCTGATGGCGTTTCGCATCGGCGGCGCCATTGGCTTCGGCGCTGGCTTGCGCTTTGGCGTTGGCCGCGTCAGGCGCCTTGCCATCCAGGGTGTAGAGCAGGATGTGATCATTGGTGTAGATGCACATCGAGGCGGCGATGGCCATCGCTTCGCGCGCGATCTGCTCTGCCGTCAGCTCGGTGTTGCGGATCAACGCGCGCGCCGCCGCCTGGGCGTAGACGCCGCCCGAGCCGATCGCTGCCACGCCCTCGTCTGGCTCGATCACATCACCATCGCCCGTCAGCACCAGCAGCTCGTCGCGGCTGGCCACCAGCAGCATTGCCTCCAGCCGCCGCAGGAACTTGTCGGTGCGCCACTCTTTGGTCAGCTCGACCGCCGCGCGGCGCAGATTGCCCTGGTAGCGCTCCAGCATGCTCTCGAACTTGTCGAAGAGCGTCAGCGCGTCAGCGGTGGACCCCGCGAAGCCGGCCAGCGCCTGGCCAGCCGCGAGCTGGCGAATCTTGCGGGCGGTGTGCTTCATCACGACATCGCCCACCGTCACCTGGCCATCGCCAGCCATCGCGACATCGTTTCCTCGGCGCACGGCGAGGATGGTTGTCGCGTGCATTTCGCCTGTCACTCGTTGTGTCATACGTTCAGCGTTTCTATCTTCAGCGTCTTCAGGATCTTCAGGATCGGCTCGGCGATCGTCGGCGACGCGCGCCGCTCGCTCACGATGCCGCCGACTTCGAGGTGGCCTTCGTCGTTCGGGTCGTTGTCTTTGCCCTGGTCGTCTTGGCGGCGGTCGTCTTGGCGGCGGTCGTCTTGGCGGCGGTCGTCTTGCTGGCCGTCCGGGCATGCTTTTTCGCCGTAGACGCGCGCGTGGTCGCCTTCGCGGTGGTCGTCTTGCGCGCCGTCGTGCGCTTCGCCGTGGTCGTCCGGCGGGTAGCGGTCGCGCCGTCATTGCTGGCGCTGGCAGTGGCGCGACGCGGGCGGCGCGGACGCTCAGCCTCCGGCAGGCGATGTCCGACCACCACGGGCGCGCCCTCCTGGAAGCCGCGCACCAGCGCGCCACAGCGCACACATACCGCTTCTTCTTTGCCATTTGGCAGGGTCAGCAGCCCCTGGCACTCCGGGCAGGGAACCGTCAGCGGGCGATCCCATGCCACGAAGTCGCAGGTGGGATAGTTGGCGCAGCCGTAGAAGACCTTGCCCGTCTTCTTGCCGCGTCGCTCGACCAGCTCGCCGCCATCCTTCGGGCAGAGCGCGCCCGTCTTGGTGACAAATGCGCGCTTGTACGAGCACTCCGGGTAGCCCGAGCAGCTGATGAACTTGCCGAAGCGGCTGGTGCGTATCACGAGCTGCTTGCCGCAGACCGGGCAGGCTTCATCCAGCTCTTCGACTGGCTTCTGTACCTTGCCCATCTCGCCCTCGGCGCGCTCCAGCTCCTCGCGGAACTCGGCGTAGAAGTCCTTCAGGAACTCGGTCCACTGCTGCTTGCCTTCTTCCACCGAGTCGAGCTTGCGCTCCATGCCCGCGGTGAAGTTGACATCGACGATGTCGCCGAAGTGCTTGCGCATGAGCTCGTTGACCGTCTCGCCGAGCCAGGTCGGCGTGAAGCGGCGCTCCTGCTGCTCGACATAGCCGCGATCCTGGATGGCGCTGACGATCGGCACGAAGGTGCTAGGCCGCCCGATGCCGCGCTCCTCCAGCTCTTTGATCAGGCTGGCCTCGGTATAGCGTGGCGGCGGCTGGGTGAAGTGCTGCGCCGGTGAGAGCTTATGCAGATTGAGCGCCTCGCCCGCCGCCAGCGACGGCAGCGCGTCGGCGTCTTCCTCGCGCGGCCAGACGGCATAGAAGCCGTTGAACTTGAGCGTCGAGCCGTTGGCGCGGAACAGGAAGTCACCCGCGCCGATGTCCACCCGCAGCGTGTCGAAGACGGCAGGCGCCATGAAGGCCGCTACGAAGCGCCGCCAGACGAGCTGGTAGAGTTTGAAGAGGTCGGGCGTCAGGTAGGGTTTGGCGCGCTCCGGCGTGATCGTCACATCAGTCGGGCGGATCGCCTCGTGGGCGTCCTGCACGTTGGCCTTGGTCTTGCCGCGCGAGGTGCGACCCGCGCCGACGTGCTCCTTCGAGAACGTCTTGCGGATGTACTCTTTGACGGCGGCTTGCGCCTCATCCGAGATGCGGGTCGAGTCAGTGCGCATATAGGTGATGAGGCCCTGGTGTCCCGCGTCGCCTAGCTCAATGCCCTCGTACAGCTGCTGCGCCAGGCTCATCGTCTTCTTCGGCTTGTAGCGCAGCCGCACCGAGGCGTCTTGCTGGAGCGTGCTGGTGGTGTAGGGCAGGAACGGCTGGCGGCGCACGTCGCGCTGGTCCACGCGCAGCACGCGATAGTCGGCGCCCTCCAGTTCGCTCAGGATGCCCCGCGCCTGCTCGCCCGAGGTGATGCGGATGCGCCCGCGGTCGTCGCGCTGCTGGCTGGCGTCATCGCCGCTCTTGCTAGCGGCGCTCGCCTCACCATGCTCGCCATTTTCGCCATCCTCGGCCTGAGCGGTGGCTTCGGGCGAGTTCTGGCGGCCAATCAACTGCGCGGTGAAGGTCTTGCGCTCCTGCGTTTTGCTCAGCAGCGCCTCGATGGTCCAGTATTCCTCTGGCGTGAAGGCGCGAATCTCGCCCTCGCGGTCGCAGATCAGCCGCACGGCGACGGACTGCACGCGCCCGGCGCTGGTGCCCGACTGCACGCGCCGCCAGAGCAGCGGGCTGATCTTGTAGCCCACCAGCCGGTCGAGCACGCGCCGCGCCTGCTGCGCATTGAAGAGGTCTTCATCAATCTCGCGCGGGTTGGCGATGGCGTCCTGCACTGCGTGGCGCGTGATCTCGTTGAAGACGGCGCGCTTGGGCTTCTTGAGGCCGAGCAGATGTTGCAGCGACCAGGCGATGAACTCGCCCTCGCGGTCGGGGTCGGGCGCCAGATAGACGGTCTGAGCCTTCTTGCTGGCAGCCTTCAGGTCGGCGACGAGACGATCCTTCTTCTCGATCACCACATATTTCGGCTGGAAGTCGTGCCGGACGTCGACGCCCAGCCCCTTCTTGGGCAGGTCCATGATATGGCCCATCGAGGCGCGGACTTCAAAGTCGCTGCCGAGAAATTTCTCGATGGTCTTGGCTTTCGCCGGTGATTCCACGATCACCAGATTCTTCGCCATCCTGCGGATTCACCTCTGTCACTGCTATCGCATCTATCGCTCAACCGGCGCGCGTCACCAGAAGTCGCCAGCTAAGGCTAGCGCTGACCTCGCGCCATACAGAAGAGTCATGTCATTCGAGCTGTTCGTGCTGCTCTCGATCCGTTCTCGATCCGTTCTCACCCTGGGACGCCAGTTCGGATGCTCGGCCTGAAACGTCATCAGACGCATGTACGCCTGGCTGGCGTGTCTGGTTCAACAGGCTCCCACGATTGCCCCTCGATTGCCCTTCGTTCAACAGGCTCATGCCGAAGCGCCGCTCGTCGCCATGCCACTCAGCTTTACACCATACCACCGCATGACAAGCCCATCAGTGCGCACATCGCTCCGTCGCTCGCGGCCAGTGAGAAGATTGCGCTCGTTGATGCGCCGTCGCCTGCTTCTGCTCGCTGGCGCGTTCTACACACGAGGGGCGCCAGAATGCGCGAACTGGCAGCCCATCAGGCTATTTTACCACGTTGCGCCGCTTGCATCCAGGCAGCGTGAACAGCCTCTCGAACAGCGGGAGCCGTCACGCGGGCGACGCGGCCGCCCCCAGACGCGACCGCCGCGCGGGTTGCGGCGTTATACTTGATGAGACGCTCCGCGCGTGCGGAGCGCGCGAACGCGGATCGCGGCGGATCAGGGAGGCTTCGATGTCACAGCGGCGCGGCCCGGCGGGCTGGCAGATAGCGGCGCTCTCGGTGGCGGGCGCGGGCGCCGCGCTGGCTGCGGCGAACTGGCTGACGCGCGTGGGTCTGCGCGCGCCAGAGCATGCGCTGCGCGGAAGCGAGGCGCTCTATCCGTGGACCGAGGGAACAATCCACTACGCGGCGCGCGGGCGCGGCGAGCCGATGCTGCTGCTCCACGACCTGTTCCCCGGCTCCTCCGCCTTTGAGTATCGCCAGGTCTTCGCGCCGCTGGCCGAGCGCTATCGCGTCTTCGCGCCCGATCTGCTGGGCTTTGGCCGCTCCGGTCATCCCGCCATCCGCTACACGCCACAGCTCTACGCCACACTGACCGAGGATCTGCTGCGGCAGGTGGTGGGCGCGACCGACCAGCCCGCGCATCTGGTGGCCGCCGGACGCAGCGCTGGATTCGCTGTGCTGGCCGCCAGCGCGCGCCCGCAGCTCGTTCGCAGCCTGACGCTGATCGAGCCAATCGGGCTGCTCGCGCCCTCCGCCGAACGCGCCGCGCCTGACGCCCAGGCTGGCCTGCGGCTTGGCCCGCAGGTGGCGCGCGCGCTGCTGCGGACGCCACTGCTCGGCGAGAGCGCCTACCATGCGCTGGTCTCGCGTTGGGGGCTGCGACGGGCGCTGCGGCGCAGGCTGGCCGACGGCGCGGCCCACGCGGGGCGCGTAAGCGACGATGTGATAGACCAGTATTACGCGATGGCGCACCAGCGGGGCGCCCGCTTCGCCTCCGCCGATCTGCTGGGCGCGATGGATAGCGCCGAGGCTAGCGCGGCCTTCGAGGAACTGAGCGCGCCCACGCTCCTGATCTGGGGGCAGCGTGACCCCAGCCACCCCATCGCCGAGTGCCGCGCCCTGCGCCAGCGTCGCCCCAGCGCGCAGTTGCGCGTCTTCCCGACCGGCGCCATGCCCCATGTCGAGGCGCCCGATGCCTTCGCGCGCGAAGTCTTCGGCTGGCTGCGCGTGGCTGTGCGGGTGTGAGCGAACCCGCACGACACTGGCGCATCGCTCTGTGCTACGGGCGCGCTCATAACCGCCGTAACCGGATGCGCCCGCTTCAAAGAGAACCGTTTGGATGCGTACCTACGCGCCTGACGCTCGACAGTGAGCCAGGCAAGGAGAATCCACCAGATGGCAGAAGAGAACTTCACGCTGTCAACCTACTACACGAACTGGAAGCAGTACCAGGAACACATCAAAGACTCGGTCGCGCCGCTGACCGCTGAGCAATTCGCGCTGCGCGCCGCGCCACACCTGCGCACCGTCGGCGAGCTGGCCGCGCACATCATCGGCTGCCGCGCGGGATGGTTTACGTATGTGCTGGGCGAGGATGTCGGCGACGAGGTGAAGGCCATCGCCAACTGGGATGAGTCAGATGCGCCCGCCCGCACCGCCGCCGAGCTGGTTCAAGCCCTTGACGCGACCTGGACCATGATGGCTGATCGCCTGGCGCGCTGGAGCGACGACGACATGCGCAAGACCTTTGAGGATGAGCAGGACGGCCAGACAGTTCAGCTCTCGCGCGCATGGATCGTCTGGCATGTGATGGAGCACGACCTGCACCACGGCGGCGAGCTGTCGCTGACGCTGGGCATGCACGGCATTCCAGCCGATTTTCCGGGGTAGGAGCGCCGCCACCCCTAGCCCCTCCCCCGCTACGGCGGGAGAGGGGAGCTACGGCGGTGTGGGTCGGCGGCTAGTTCCGCTCGATGGCGCCGCGTCCCAGCCCGCGCAGGCGGGCTTGGCGGCTGAAAGCCCTTAGCTGCGGCTTCAGCCGCCCGATCCCCTTTAGGGCAGGCGCGCCGTCGAGGCCCGCGCGACCGGAGCCAGCGCCTCGGCCCGGTCCAGGCGCACACGCATGCCGTGGCGCATGCGCAGCGTGACACGCGGGCGCGGCTCGACCGGCCAGCCGGGCACGACGCGCGGCGTGAAGCGCTGCACGATGGTCGCCAGCAGTAGACGCGCCTCCATCTCGGCCAGCGGCAGGCCAATGCAGATGCGCGGGCCAGCGCCGAACGGGAAGTAGGCGCCTTTGGGCAGCCCCTGGCGGAACTCCGGCGTCCAGCGCTCCGGGCGGAAGACCTCAGGATCGCCCCAGACCTCTGGCAGGTGATGGATGACCCACTGGCTGATGACGGCGCGTGTCCCCGCCGGGAAGCTGTAGCCGCCCAGCTCAAAGGCATCCAGCGCGCGGCGGTTCAGCGTCCACGCGGGCGGGTAGATGCGCATGGCCTCCGAGATGACGCCATCCAGATAGCGCAGCTGGGGCAGATCAGCGACCGTCGCTGTACGCCCGCCCAGAACCCGCTCTACCTCGGCGCACAGCGCGTCGTACTTGTCGGGATGCTGCGAGAGCAGGTAAAAGGTCCACGACAGCGCGTTCGAGGTCGTCTCGTGCCCGGCGGCGATCAGCGTCATGGTCTGGTCGCGCACCTGCTGATCATTCATCTCCGCGCCGTCTTCATCGCGCGCCGCCAGCAGCATCGAGAGCACATCGCCGTGGTCGCGGTCATCCGCGCGGCGCGTGTTGATCAGGTCATAGACGAACTGGTCGAGGCCAGCGCGCGCGAGGCGCGCGCGCTGGTCCTCACCTAACCCGAAGCGCGCCAGCATGCTACCGACCAGCCCCGGGTTGTTGCTCTCGGCGACGGTGGTGAAGAGTTGGCTGATCTGCGTGCCTTGCGTTTGCAGGTCGAGATCGAAGAGCGACTGCACGATGATGCGCAGCGTCAGCTCTTGCAGCGCCGCCGCCAAATCCACCTCATCGCCAACGCTCCACTGATCGAGCATCTGCTGCGTCTGGCCGGTCATCGTCTCGGCATAGGACTCGACGCGCTTGCGGTGGAAGGCGGGCTGCACGAGTCGTCGCTGGCGGCGGTGAACCTCGCCATCGGTCGTCAGCAGCGCCTCGCCCAGCAGGCGCTTCAGCACGTCGCGGTCACCGCCCGATGTGAAGTTCTGCGCATGGTCAACCAGGAAATAGTGCGCGTATTCGGGGCGCGAGAAGAGGAATACATCGCGTCCCAGCATGCGGATGCGGGCGATCTCGCCGTAGCTGCGCCGCACACCAGTCAGAAACGTCAGCGGGTCGCGCTGAAACGCAAGCAGCGTATTGACGCCCCAGCGCCCGCCGGGGCCGGGTGGCAGGCTGCGTTGAGTGGCCATGATTCGTGCATGCTCCTTCTGTTCGGTACAGGATCAGTGGGCATCGTAGGGCGTCTGGCCCCACAGCGCGGCGACGAGGTAGCGGCTGAGCGTCTGGGTATGCTGCTCGAGCGACAGCCGGGCGGCGCTGTCTTCCTGGGTGATCCACCAGAGCGTCGAGCGGGTCAGCGCGACGACCGTCGCCAGCGCCACGGTTCGCGCGGGATAGGGATAGGGCGCGGGCAGCTTGCGCGCGTGGGCCTCGGCGGCGGTCTCGGCCAACTGCGCCGCCAGCGACTCGGCGAATCGCTCCTGCAGCTCGCGTCCGAGGTCAAAGCCGGTGCGACCGCCCGCGAACATCACCAGAAACAGCTCGCGATTGCGCTCGGCGAAGGCGCAGTAGCCGCCGACGCTGACCCGCACCTGCTCCCACCAGGGCGCGCCGCGTGCGGCGGCCTCGGCGAGGGCGGCGTCGAGCAGTTGGGCCAGCTCGCCAAAGCCCTCTTCGACCACCGCGCGATAGAGGTCTTCTTTGGTCGCGAAGTGCAGATAGAAGGTGCCGAAACCGACATCGGCCGCGCTGGTGATCTGTGCGATGGTCGCGTTCTCCAGCCCCTCGCGCGCGAAGACCGCTCGCGCCGCCGCCAGCAGCCGTCCGCGCGTCCGCGACTTGCGCCGCGCGCCGCGTGACGGCGCCGCTCGCTCGTCTGCCTGCGCATCCGCCGCTCGTACCACCACGATCGCCCTCCTCTCGCTGATGATTGCATCAACTATGATAGTGTTATCACTTTATCGTGTCAAGGGTAGATGATGTCGCTTTGCCGTGTGCGCCGCTGGTGATGTACACTCGGCTGGTGGCCGCGCGCGACGCGCCACAACGCAGAGACGCGCTGGAGCGCGGCCCGCAGCGCGCCACCGCAGCGCGCCACAGAGGAGTTCGCCGACATGATTGACTTCACGCTCACCCCGGAGCAGTCCGAGATGCGCGACCTGGCCCACACCTTCGCCGAGCAGGAGATTCGCCCAGTCGCCGCTGAGCTGGACGAGCGCGAGGAGTTTCCGTGGGAGCTGGTGCGCAAGGCGGGCGAGCTGGGCCTGACCACGTTCGCCTTCCCGGAGGAGGTTGGCGGGCTGGGCATCAGCGATGAGCTGACTAACTGCATCATCACCGAGGAGCTGTCGTGGGGCTGCGCGGGCGTCGCGACGGTGCTGGGCGGCACGCACCTGGCCAGCATCCCCATCCTGCTGGCGGGAACCGATGAGCAGAAGCAGCGGCTGCTCAAGCCGATCGTCGAGCGCAACGGCCTCTGTGCGATGGCGCTGACCGAGCCGGAAGCTGGCTCGGATGTGGCCGCCATGACCACCACCGCCCGCCGCGACGGCGAGAGCTACATCCTCAACGGGACCAAGCGCTTCATCACCAATGGCGGCATCGCCGACCTCTACGTCGTCTTCGCCACGGTTGATCGCGCGGCGGGGTATCGCGGCGTCACGGCGTTCATCGTGCCGGGCGACGCGCCGGGGCTGAGCGGCGGCAAGAAGGAGAAGAAGCTGGGCATCCGCTGCTCGCACACCGGTGAGGTGATTTTGGAGGATGTGCGCGTGCCAGCCGAGAACCGGCTGGGCGAGGAGGGCAGCGGCTTCAAGCTGGCGATGACGATGCTGGACCGCTCGCGCCCGATGGTGGCCAGCATCGCTGTCGGCATCGCCCGCGCCGCGTATGAGTACGCGCGCGGCTACGCGCTGGAGCGGGTGCAGTTTGGCAAGCCAATCGCCGCCAACCAGGGCCTGCAATTCATGCTGGCCGACATGGCGACCAAAGTGCAGGCGGCGCGACTGATGACGTGGTGGAGCGCGCGGGTGACGGAGACGGGCCGCCCGTTCCTCTACGAGAGCAGCATGGCCAAGAACTTCGCCTCGGATGTGGCGATGGAGGTGGCGACCGACGCCGTGCAGATCTACGGCGGCTACGGCTACATCCGCGAGTATCCGGTCGAGAAGCTCTTCCGCGACGCCAAGATCACCCAGATCTATGAGGGCACGAACCAGATACAGAAGATGGTCGTCGCGGCGCAGATATTAAAGTGAGGCGCCGCGCTGGAGCGTCCACCGGAGCGTTCTCTGGAACGCCCTAATGCTATTGCCCTACAGCGCGGTCAGGAAGTATGATATGTCTGTACACGATTCGTGCGTTTCGTCGCGGAAGGTGGTAGCCGGATCATGATCAGGCACGAGGTCATCATACGGGTCAAACCAGACCTGAACCGGGAAGTCATTGATCGCACCCTGCGCGAGAGCTACGATCTGCTGATCGAGCTTCCCGGCGTCGAGCGGGTGCGCTATGGCGTCAACAACGCCGCCGCCTATCGCCATGCCATGCTGGTGATTGATCTGACCGACGAGCAGGCGCTCCACCGCTTTGGTCGCCATCCGCAGCACGCGCGTGCGGTGCGCCTCATCAATCGCCTGGCGGAATCATCATCGGTCGGCAGTTTTCTGGTGCGCTCCGAGCGCCGCTAGCTGGCCGCGACACGCGCTGTATTAGCCGCCCGCCTCTGGGATGACCTCTGGCATGGGCGGCTTTTGTGTGACCGGTTTGACCGCGCCAGCCCGCACCTCGAAGATCGTCGCCTGTCGCAGCGCGTTGGTCGGCGCGATGGCCAGATCGGTGGTCGTTACAAGCGTCTGGTCCAGCCCGCGCACCGCCGCCAGCAGGTCTTCACGGCGCTGCGGGTCCAGCTCGCTGAGCACGTCGTCCAGCAGCAGCGCGGGCTGCTCGCCGGTCTCCTGCTCGATATACTCCAACTCGGCCAGCTTCAGCGCCAGCGCCACGGTGCGCTGCTGCCCGCGCGAGCCATAGATTGCCAGGTCCACGCCGCCCGCCAGAAAGCCCAGATCATCGCGGTGCGGGCCGAGCACATTCACGCCCTGGGCGATCTCGCGGCGGCGCACTGCCTCTAGCGCGGCTCGCATGCGCGCCGCCTGCTGGGTTGAATCGGCCTCGGCGCCGCTGCCAGCCGCTGCGGCCTGATACTCCTGGTAGGATGGGCGATACTCCAGCCGCAGCGGCGCCTGCGTCTCGGTCTGCTCCTCCGCGCCCGCGTCGTCGCCCGCGTCGTCGCCCGCATCATCGCTGGCCAGCGCGGCATAGACACGCGCCGCCACGGCGCTGGCGCGCTCCAGAAAGTCGGCGCGCTCGCGCATGATCGGCAGCGCCAGCCGCACGAGCTGGTCATCCCAATAGGCCAGCGATTGCGGCGTCTCCAGCCCCTCACGGATGCGCTTGAGCAGGGCGCCACGCTGGGCGACGACCTTCTGATACTGGCTGAGCGCGCGGCAATAGCTGTGGCGCGTCTGGCAGAGCGTCAGATCGAGGAAGTGGCGGCGCTGCGACGGGCCGCCGGTCACCAGATCGAGATCGGTCGGCGCGAAGACGACCACGGGCGCTGTTCCGACCAGATCAATCGCGCGGCGCGGCGCGCCATTCACCCGCACGCGCTTGCGAAAGGTTGACGCTGTGGGAGCTGTCGCGCTGGGCGCGCTGGTCGGGGTCGTGGCGGCGCCGTCCTCCATGCCCTCGGCCAGAATCACCTCGATTTCCAGGTGGTCGCGGCTGCGCGCGATGTCGCCCACCACGCGGGCGAAGCGGCCTGGCGCGCCCCAGCGGATCACCTCGCGCTCGCTGCTGGTGCGAAAGGAGCGCGTCGTGGCGAGCAGGCTGATGGCCTCCAGCAGGTTCGACTTGCCCTGTGCGTTGCGCCCGTAGAAGACGATCAGCCCGGGCGGCAGCGCCAGGTCAAGCTCGCGATACCCGCGGAAGTCGGTCAGCCGCAGCCGCTCCACTCGCATGCCCGCTCACCCTTTCGCCTGTTTTCGTCTGACGCCACTCGCTCGCGCATTTCCGCGCGGCGCTGCGCCCATTCTATCGCGCCGCCCGCGCTCGCGCCATCTGCCGTCCTGAAGCCGCCATCGCCCGCAAGTGTCATGCAAGCGACATGCAAGCGTCACACGCAGTCGTTGACAAAACTGTTAGCGACCTCAGGCTCGAGTTGCGCAAACTGGGCGCAAACTGTCAGTGGATTTACTCGCTATCCTGACGACACCCCACTATACTAAGAGCGTGATCGGGGGCTTCCCAAATTGTGCTGGTGGGGACAGGGTGTGGCCGCCCCTTGATACTGGTTCGACTTCCTGCTGCGGGTGATATGGCGTTGGTGTGGTTGGGGGAAGTCGAATCGGTTGGGATCATCCATCGCCCTCCGTTGAGCGCTTCGCACGCTCCGGAGGGCGATGTGTTGTCTTCGCGCCTGCTCTCCATGCCCTATGCGCTTTCCCGCTGCTCGCGTCAGCCTGCCCGCGTCTCCTCAGCGCTATTCCGCGCGGCCCGCACGCGAACGGATGAAGGGTTGCCCTGAGCGAGCATAGCCCAAAGTGGTAGAATGTTCGCGACGCGCAGCGCCTCGCATGTAAAACATTCGTCGGTTGGCGCGTCTCATCATGCGCGGAGTACGTCACGACGCGGCGCCGGAGTGGAGCCGGAGTGGCGCTAAAGTGACCCAGGCCATCGCGGGAGCGGCAGGAGACAGACATGCAAGGCGCCGATCTTCAGTCCACCAGCAGTCAGCCATCTGGCAATGGCTCGACCCCGCAAGCGCGGCGCGGTCCCGCGGAGTTACTGCGGGTCGAGGGCGTCAGCAAGGAGTTCAAGGTTGGCGGCGGCGTGGTGACGGCTCTACGCGAGGTCAACCTGCAACTGCGCGAGGGCGAGTTCATCGCCATCCGCGGGCGCTCGGGCGCTGGCAAGACCACGCTGCTCAACATCATCGCCGGGCTAGACGACCCAACGCACGGGCGCGTGGTTCTCTTCGGGCGTGATCTGGCGCATGTCAAGGAGGGCGAGCGCACTGCCATCCGCCGCAATGAGATGGGCTTCATGTTCCAGTCGGCTCACCTCATCCCAACGTTGACCGCGCGCGAGAATGTCGGCCTGCTGCTGCGACTGGCCAAAACGCCGCCCGCCGAGCGCGAGCAGCGCGCCGCCGAGGCGCTGACGCTGGTGGGGCTGGGCGAACGCCAGCAGCATCGCGCGCCGGAGCTGTCGGGCGGCGAGCAGCAGCGCGTGGCGATTGCGCGGGCGCTGGTGCATGCGCCGCGCCTGGTGCTAGCCGACGAGCCAACCGGTAACCTCGATACCCACACCGGCCTCACCATCCTCGATCTGCTGCGCAACGTGGCTCACAACGCGGGCATCGGCTTCATCATCACCACGCACGACCCGCAGGCCTCAGCGATGGCCGACGCCGTGTATGATATCAGCGATGGCGTGCTCAGCCCCGGACAGAAGTAGCCCGGCCCCCTGCGACGCCACTGGTGAACGCTGGTGAACGCTGGTGAACGCTGGCGGGAGGCTGGCGGGACGGAGGCGAGCAGGTATGCCAGAGATGGCCGATAAGGCGGACCGCGTGGGCCAGGGTGGCATCCAGGCGGTGGTCGGCGCCGCGCCGCACGGCGCCACGGCGATCACCGAGGAATATCTGGAGACGATCTACAACATCACGATGGAGGGCGAGCCGGTCATCGGCGCTCGCCTGGCCGAGAAGTTCCGCGTGGCGCCGCCGACCGTCACCGAGACGCTCAAGCGGCTGACACGCGACGGCTACATCGCGATGGATAGCAAGCGCCAGATCACGCTGACCCCGCTGGGCGTAGAGCGCGCCGAGGCGGTGCTGCGCCGCCACCGGCTGACCGAGCGCTTCCTGGTGGAGATGCTGGGGATGCAGTGGCATCAGGTGCATGAGGAAGCATGCCGCCTGGAACACTACATCTCCGGCGCGGTCGAGGCGCGAGTGCTGGCCTCGCTGCATCAGCCGACGACCTGCCCGCACGGCAATCCTATCCCCGGCGCCGTCCCCAATGCGCGCACCTATCTCAGCGACATGGACGCGCAGCGTCTGCTACAGACGACGCCCGGCGCGGAGCAAACCATCGTCTGCGTCTCGGAGGTTGTGGAGGATGAGGAGGAACTGATCTCGTACCTGCATGATCGCGGCCTGACGCCCGGCACGCACGTGACGCTGGCCGCCGAGCCAGCCGTCCGCGACCTCCATAGCGCCGAGGCGGCCGAGGCGATGGTGACGCTGCGGGCGGGCGATCGCGAGCTGGTCGTCCCGGCGCGGGTGGCGCACGCGCTCTGGGTGACGCAGGGGTAGCGACCCCCACCCCCAGCCCCTCCCCCGCTGTGCGGGAGAGGGGAGCTATACGCGCGCTGCCGCAACGGCTCCAGGCCACTCGCGGACGCTGGGTACTGCTGATTTCGGCTCGGTCCTGGCAATCTGGCAGCGCATCAAACACCATCGGTCCAGTGCCTGGGATGGCCTCGCTCCAACAGCCTCGTCGAAACGGGTGTGAGAACAGGAGACCGCATATGAATATTGTCCCTTTTCGCGAGGCCGATCTGGAAGAAGCCGCAGCATTGCTGGCCCGCCGCCATCAAGAGGATCGCGCGCATGAAGCGACATTGCCTGAACGTTTTACTCAGCCGGATCAGGCATGGGTCGAGGTAGAAAAGACCTGGAAAGCCTCAATGGCTCGTGAGGGGAGCGGAGGGGGCGTCGTGGTGCGGGAGGGCGGAAGAATGATCGCCTACATGATCGGCGTTCCGAAGATTGATGAGGTCTGGGGACGCAGTGTGTGGGTGGAGTTGGCTGGACACGCGATTGACCGCCGGTATAGCGCGGAGATCTATCGCGATATGTACGCGGCCCTGTCTCCAGGCTGGGTAGCTCTGGGCTGTCTGTACCATGTGAGCAACATCCCGGCGCATGACCTCGTCGCGCTGGAAGCCTGGTATAATCTGAGCTTCGGCAAGGAGCACGTCTATGGGGTGCGCGAGACCGCGGCCGCCCTGGATGGCGCCGCGCCGACTGCTGACCCAACGCTGGAGATTCGCCGCGCTACCGCTGCTGATGTTGACCTGGCAATGGAGCTTGACCTGGCGCTGCCATCCCATCAGGCGCGCGCTCCAGTTTACTCGATCCTCTCGCCATATCATAAAGAGGAAGAGCGACAGGATGTGCTGGAAGAATTGCAAAAAGACGACTGGAAAACCTGGCTGGCTCTGCGTGATGGGCGATTGGTCGGCATTCAGATCTATCTCCCCGCGCGACCAGGACAGGGGATAGGCGCCTTACCCATTCCGGACAACAGCAGTTTTCTGGGCTTTGCGGCGACCAGGGAGGATGAGCAGGGGCATGGGATTGGGTGGCGCCTGACCGCGCATGGCCTGGCTGACGCCGCC
Source organism: Ktedonobacterales bacterium (assembly GCA_025935235.1). Taxonomy (GTDB): domain Bacteria; phylum Chloroflexota; class Ktedonobacteria; order Ktedonobacterales; family JADMIN01; genus JAKAIY01. The sequence goes on from JAICVT010000034.1 coordinate 15,036, forward strand.
GCGACGGGTGACACCACCTGCTTTACCGACTGGCGGGCCACAAATCTGCTCTCTTCGCGTTTCTGGACCAGACGAGGGTGGAGGCCGGTTGTCTATCGGCTCTCGCGTCGTCTGGATAGCCGTATCCTCTGGTCACATAACCAGGCCTCATCCGCTCCCTGGCTGATGCCGACATTCAGCGACCACTAGAGCGACCTTGAGCGCGTCATGTGCGGGTTGTTTTACCCGCTCATTGCGCGCAAGCGGTTCACAATGAAGCCCCTCACCCGCCTGACGGTGGAGGAGGGGTTGAGGTGGGGGCCGACGACGGCTACGCGCCACCGTTGTCGTCGGGCAGGGCGAAGTGGGCGCGCAGGGCGGCGCGCCACGGCTCGCTGGGCGCTGGCTCGGCGGCTGGCTCGGCGCCATGCTGGCTGGTCGTCCAGATGCGGTGGCCATTGCGGCGCTCGCTGCGCAGGGCCGGACGCGCTGTCACGCCGCCTTCGAGGAAGCCCAGCGCGGTCTGCGCCGCCTGCCGCACATCTTGCACCGGGTCGTGCAGCAGCGCGCGAATCGCCTCGGTGGCGTTGAAGGCATGCAGCCGCCCCAACGCGCGCGCCGCTCCGGCGCGCTCCTCCGAGGCGGATGAGGTGAGGTAGGCGCGCAGGTCGGGCGCCAGCTCGCGCAGCTCCAGATCAGTGATGAGGCGCATCACGCGGGCGCGCTGATTGGGGCGCAGGTCGGCTCCCAGCGCCTGGCGCAGCGCCGCGATCTGCGCGTCTATATTGTTGTCCAGCCCAGCCTCGGCCAGTGTGATGTCTATCGGCTTGCCGCCGCGTCCATTGTCCAGATAGGGACGCAACCACACGGCCACTCCGGCTGGCGGCTCATCAGCGACGACCTCGAAGGTGTGGGTGGCGTCCGGGTAGTTGGCCCGGAACCAGTGATAGAGCACATACGTCACTTCGGCGTCGCGCGCGGCATAGGCGACCATCGCTGGGGTCAGCGGGCGGCGCGACCAGTCAGCGCGCTGGAGGCTCTTGTCGAGCCGCTCGCCCGTCGCGCGCCGCAGCATCGCCTGCAAGCCCGATTCGCGCTGGCCAAAGAGCGAGCGGCTGACGGCCTCCAGATCGAGCGTGTGGCGCGGCGTCAGGCCACGCGAGGCTAGCACGCGCACGTCGGAACTCATGCCATGGAAGAGCTTGAGCAGGGTGGCGCGCTCCAGCGGCTCCTGCAGTGGCGAGAGATCGTTCAGCCGCAGCGCATCCACGACATAGGAGACGCGATAGTCGTTGTCGAAGGCGAATTGCAGCAACGTGAGCCGGTGCGAGGGGTCTTCTGGCCCGCGCCGATGGTAGTTCTGAACGAACTCAGCGTCAATCGCCAGCACGGCGGCGTCGGCGAGGTCGTGAGCGAAGGCGCGCAGATCCGCCGGGCGATCAATGAAGAGACGGCGCCGCCAGGTGGGCGCGGGAACGGGCGCAGGCGTATCACCCTGGTAGCCGTCGTCCTGCGGCTGCCCTGCTTGCGCCCCGGTGTGTTCCATGCGTCGCGTCTCGATTCTTCCAGCGATGTCGCCCTGGGCGCGCCTCCGCGAGCGTTTGCCTTCCTCGCCCGTTCAGTCCATTGGCGGCGCCCATTCTCTTCAGTATACGCCTCCGGCGCCGAAACGCGCAAACATCCTGTGCGTAGCGGTTCCATCAATAACCGGGGGTCAGGCGACAAGGAGGAGTACCTCATCGTCTGACGCCCCCCTCGCATTGAGGTGGCGGACGCGCAAGGCCACGACAGCGGAGGCGTTGGCGCGGCGCCAGCGCATGCCCCGCCCTTTCACGCGCCAATTGATGACGATAGCCACCGCGCGCTCGATAAGCCCACTGCCCACCGGATAGCCCTGCTGCTGCCAGGCCGCGTAGTCGCCTAGCCAGGCGCGTTGGCCCTCCAGAGAGCGCACCGTCTGCTCCAGGAGCGGAACTGGCTCGGCAGGCGCGGGCGGACGCAGAGCGCGCAGCTCACTGCCAATTCGTGCGGCGCTCGCCAGAACATCGCCGTCATCGCCGTCATCGCGCCGCGGCAGATCAGCGCGCTCGTCCAAACAGGAGACTGAAACGATATGCTACAGACATAGTCGGTGGTTTGATCGCACGCGCTACCCTTGTGGCGCCCCCAGGGGCGTCGGCGTTGCCAATGGCCCCAACGGGAGGGAGGGCGTCTGCGCCGGACTGGGTTGCCGCACGGTAGGGCTGACGGGGCCGAGCGAATAGTTGTGCGGCTGGGTACTTCCCGTCACCGTGCCGTTGGTCAGCAAGAACGGAGCTGGCACGGAATAGCTCTGCATGCAGTGTCCGCTGCCGCCGACGAGGGCGCCATGACACGCCGGGGCCAGCGTGTGGGACTGGCCGGCCTTATTGACGAACGTGTCATGCGCCGTGAACGCCGATTCACTCGCTGGCGCGTGCGTCACGGTACAGCTCAGTGTCAGGCCAACGGTGTCGATCGGCTGGGCTGTGGCGCCTAGCACACAAGCAAGCTGGGAAGTGCGCGCCGGACTGCTAGCAGGCGTGGATGGCGCACCGCAGCCGACGAGGGCAGCGGCAAGCAAGGCCGTACCCACGCAGATCAGCAGCAGCCGCGGAGTATGTGTGGCCATTGCGGATCCTTTCATCGGTTTGCTCGGTTCGCGATGAGAGGACATCGCAGCATCGCCGATGAACCTCATCGCTGTGTCGCTGGCGCCATCGTGCATCGTTACCCTCGACGTCTGGTGAACTAGTAGAGTCCTCACCGTCGCGTCTGCCGGTGGCGACTGCGCTTCGCGCCATGCGGCAGCATAGTCGCGTGGCGCTTGCCAACCAGCGGGCCGCGTGGAGCGCTGCGAGGACACGAAACGACCCTCCCCCACCCAGACCGTTGCATGGGAGGGGGAGGACTCGTAGGTAACCCTACCTCAGCGGAAACGGCAGGGTCTGCTGCGGCGGCGCGGACGCTAGGAGACGTTTCCTTTGCAGTTGGGCAATTGCGACTTGGACGCGCTAGTCAGGATCGTCTCGTCCGGATAGCTGTAGGCGCCATCAACCGCGGTTGACGGTGTTTGACCCTCGAACCACTGCAGCAGCGGTATCACCTGCGGATGGTAGGTCATGCCATTCAGCTTGATCGGAAACACGTCACTTCTCACGACGCTGTACACTTCTATCACATCGCCGTTCTCCATGAGCGGCTGGCACTGGGTGAACGACGGGTCTGGCCCGGAGAACCACCAGGGTACATAGGCGTAGGGGAAGTAGGCCCCGCTGAACGGATCGTCGTAGGTCTCGGCCATCTCGTGGCTGAGCGCCGTAATGTCCGCCCCGCCGCCCTGGAAGAGACCCGGTGTCATCCAGCTGGCGTAGATCATGTCGAAGTTGTTTATGGTACCGTTCGGGCCTGGCTCAACGTCGGGGCCGTGGAAGCCCAGAACGCAGCACTGGTTAGGATCACCGTTGAAGAACAGGTACACGTTGTCGAAGAGGAACGTGGCGATGTTCTGGGTAGTCATCGTGCCGTTGAGTTCCTCTTGGCCGATGAGGGTCGAGTTGTCGACCGGGACCCCAGCGGCGGGGAACAGCAGGTTGTCGAAGGTGTCCGCATCGACCAGGGTGAAGACCACTTTGCCCTTAGCGTCCTGGCCGACGTCCCACTTCCCCGCCGGTATCTGCATGGTGACACCGGGCTGGAGCGAGGGAGCGACCAGGGTGTGCCAGTCGCTGGTCTCCACGCCATTGAACTCAGCCCGATTCACCGCGTCGGCAAACTGCGTCGGCTGGGAGCTGCTGTCGTAGGTCGCATTGGAGAAGACCGGCGACTTGAGCGTGGGCTGCACATCTTGCTTCGGGTCAATGCTGAACGCGACTGTGCCGTCCGCGTTGAGCAGCTGCACCGTCACCGGGATGACGGGAGCGCCGATGGTGGTCGTGCCGCCATTCTGGGGAGCATTGCCCAGGATGTTGGTGGTCCAGTTGCTGTTCGGCTTGCCGTTCGCGTCAAAGCCCTTCTCAGTGAAGGTGGTACAGAAGTTGGAGACGCCGTTGATGCCGGGGACGCAGTTGGAGGCGGTCGCATTGCTGAGGCCGACCTTGCTGACATTCACCTTCGAGGTGGCCAGTTTTGGGAGGTCGCCAAACCCTGCCTTCGCGTGATGGGTGGACAGGAAATTCGGACTGAGTATGTGCGGATTGCTCCCACCGGACGCCGCGTGGGCGTTGCCGGAGAACGCAAAGGCGGCGAAGACCATGGCCATGATCGCCATGAAGCTCAGCCCGCTCGCGATGAGGACCTTCACCCGTGTGGTGATGCGCATGTGTGTCGTTGTACCCTTTCCAATCGCCTCCGACTGACGCGACTGACGCGGTCAGAGGCGCCCTGGCGCCGCGATGCAGCGGCGCACGACAGACTCACTCAGCGCGTACAAATCCCGTGCGCCGGGTTCGCGCACGGACTCAGGGGACCCATGCGACTGGGGGAGTGACCAACGCGGCCATCTCCCGCCTCCCCACCACTTCCGTCCTTGTCATCCCCCCACATCGCAAGCCAGGAGTATGCTGCCAGGAGGCAGCATGCTTGGCATGCTTGCCGTTCGGCGAGCAGCGGGCAAACACTCACCTACTGGTGCAGTCGTTCGGCCGCTACGCCGACGGTGGACGACCCCTGTCTGTCGCAGACAGGTGGGAACGCTTCCGCTGTACTCTACCTACTGAACAATAAAGACGGACGAGGCGCCGTACCATAACCGCGTCCGTTCCAGACAAGATCTGACCGTGTTCGCCAGTGCAACCCAGCGGCTCACGTGACGATGCGCCAGTAGCAAGCCATCAGCCCCCACGTGGTCAACTATTCGGTCAGTGACGCCTGCAGCCGCCTGCAAGATCTACAGGACGCGACGAAGATGTCAAGACGTGTGAGAACGGCTTCCAGGGCTGCACCGGGAAGCCAGGTTGATGATTAGGCGGAACAGGAAGGCCCTCAATACCATACGGGCGTCGGTTACACGGATTGCATTGTGCGCGCTATTGGAGGCGGAGCAGGCGCAGCGCCAGCGACACAACGATGTCGTTGCCGGGCGATGGCGCCAGGTTCGACATCACCGCGGGCGAGTGAGGCTGAGCCAAGAGAAACAAAGGGGGTAAACAAATACGAACGCGGAACTCAGAATCCCTGAGCTCCGCGTTGTTCGCATTCGCATTGGTGGAGATGGGGGAGAGTCGAAAACCACGGCACACGGTTCGGCGATGGCAGCAGTACTGCGTCAGGCCGCATGACGTCACGGTTCCTGGTTTGTGGCCGTTCGGCAGCGTTCGCGCCGATTCACCCGCGCTGTGGTCAAAATTGTGGTCA
>JAICVT010000373.1 GCA_025935235.1 Ktedonobacterales bacterium
CCCGGCGCGTGCGCCAGCGCCAGCAGCATCGCCGCCAGCGCCAGCACGGCCCGCACGATGGTCCACGGGTTGCGCGCGGTTCGCGCCAGCGCGCGGGTGTCGAGCCGCACCCGATGCGGCGCACGCACGGGACGATAGGCCGCCAGATCGGGCGCGCTATCCTGTGGCAGCGGCGCATAGAGCGGCGGCGCGAGGTCATCGTCAGGATCGTTGTAGTGCGGCAGCGCGGGGGTCAGCGGACGGGCCAGCGCGCGGTCGCGCTCACGTGGTCCTCTACCCCAATCGCCTTCATAGCTCCCGTATTCCTCGTAGCCCTCATAGCCCGCATCGTAGCCATATCCATCGGCGCCGCGCTCAACATAGGCGCCATCGTAGCCGCGAAAGGCATCATCGTAGGGCGCGCTGGTGGGCGCGACATCGGCGGGCGCCGCCTCCAGCGTGATGATCTCGTCGTCGGCGGCGCTGGCGTAGTCGCCCGCGTCATCCCAACTCTCCCAGGACTGGCGCTCGGTCTGCTGGCGGCGTGGAGCGCGACGCTGCTTGCGCTCGCGAACCGCCTGGGCGCGCGGCATGCTGGGCAGCGTCAGACGACCCGGCGTCTCGAAGCCATCGCGCGCATCCGCCGCATCCTCGCGCGAGCGCGGATCGCTGGGACGCCGACGACGCGCCGACGAATTGGAAGGATTGGAGGGATTGGAGGAGCTGGCCGGATCGGCAGGGTACGCGCCAGAGCGCGAGCCAGGACGAGAACCAGAGACGGGCGCGCGTGGTGGAACGGGCGTGCGCGGCAGGCTATCCAGCAGCGTGCCACGTCGTTCGCCGCGCGCTCCGGCGCGTTTGCGCTCCGCCATGCCGTCGGTTCCTCCCGCTGCGCTACCTCTCACCGTCGCGCGCCGCCCTCGGTGGCCGCCCTGGTTGGCGCGGCGGCTCTCCGCGACTGGCTTGCCCGGATGATAAGCGATGATATGCGCTGGGTCGCTCAGCCGTCAACCCACCGGGCGCATCGGCCTATACGACGACCCATTGCGGCCTACTAGCCACTGCCGACCCTACGCCGCTCGTAACCCAAATTTGGCTATTGACGGCGCAGCGCGTATCCGGTATAACGGAGGCACGCCGACGGTTGTGGGATTGCTCTACACGGTCTCATTCGCACCTCTCTACACCACAGTCGTCGGCTACTTCTTGCCTTCCGCCAGGTTCGCCGTCGGGTTCGCCGGCCGGACACGAGACCACGCGCGACGCAGAGCAAAGCGGCTATCCGCGTGGGCGGGGCCTCGCCGTGAGGAGTCGCCATGCCGCGCACGCAGCCGCGCTCGGAGCGCGACGCTCAGCCCGATGCGCCAGCTCGCTCGCTGGAGCGCGTCATCACGCTGCCACAGGCCATCGCGCTGTATGTGACGGCGGTGCTGGGCGCGGGCGTGCTGCTGCTGCCGGGGCTGGCGGCCACCACCGCTGGGCCAGCCTCCATGCTCGCCTGGGCGTTCGATGCGCTGCTGGGCGCGCCGCTCGCACTGACCTTCGCCTGGCTCGGCGCGCGCTATCCCGACGCTGGCGGCGTGGCCACCTATGCCACGCGCGCATTTGGCGGCGCTGTGGGCGCGGCGGTCGGCTGGATGTATCTGGTCGGCGCGGCCATCGGGCAGATCATCGTCCCGCTAATCGGCGCCTCGTACATCGCTCAGCCGCTCGGCCTGGGCCGCAACGGACTCTTTCTCGTCGCCGCGCTGATCCTCGCCATCCCGATCGCGGCCAATCTGCGCGGCTTGCAGGTCAGCGGGCGCGCGGCGCTGGCGCTGAGCGCGCTGGTGGCGCTGCTGCTGCTGGCGGCGGCGCTCGTCTCGCTGCCCCGCCAGCGGCTCGCCGCGTGGACACCCTTCGCGCCGCACGGCTGGAGCGCGGTCGGCGTGAGCGTGGTGCTACTGCTCTTCGCCTTCTCTGGCTGGGAGGCGGTCGCCTCGCTGGGCGGCGAATTCAAGCGGCCAGAGCGCGACATCCCGCGTAGCGTCGTGATCAGCGTCGCCATCATCACGGTGCTCTATCTGGCGGTCGCCGCCGCCACCATCGGCGCGCGGGTCTACGGCAGCCCCACGCTCGATAGTGTCTCGGTAGCGCTGCTGCTCAGCGGCGGGCTGGGGATCGGCGCGACGGTCATTGCGGCGGTGGTCGCGGTGATCGTCTGTGTTGGCACCATCAACGCCTTCATCGCGGGCGGCGCGCGGCTGGGCTACGCGCTGGCCCGCGACCGCTCGGCCCCCGCCTGGCTCACCATGCTCGACACACGCGGCACGCCCGTCGCCGGGGTGCTGCTGATCGGCCTCTTCGCCGAGTGCGGCCTGCTGGTGAGCTGGCTGCTGGGGCTGGACGCCAACTTCTGGCTGGCGCTGCCCAACACGCTCGTCCTGCTGACCTACATCCTCGGCATGGCGGCGGGCGCGCGCCTCCTGAGCGGCGGGGCGCGCTGGCTGGCGGCGCTGAGCCTGCTGCTCTGCCTGGCGGCGCTGCCCTTCACGGGCGTCTCGTTCTGGCCCGCCCTGCTGATCGCCGCAGCTGCGCTGGCGTATCGCTGGCTGCGGACGCGGGTGGCGCGGCGCCAGGCCAGCCAGACCTAGCGACGCTGCTATACTGCTGAAGAGTGAGGGGGTCGCGCGAGGGCGGCCCTCACCCCAACCCTCTCCCAGAGGGAGCCGGAGCAGAGCGTAGTCGCGTGCGGCGTTGCGTCACACTGGCGAGCCGCGCTGCCGTGACTCCCCTCTCCCGCCTCGGCGAGGGAGGGGCTGGGGGTGAGGGCCGCGCCACTCCCCTTCGCTCATCATCAGAAAAGGATAGCCGACCATGACGACCGCCGACGACGCTACACCGACCACGCCGATCTCTCCGCTGACGGGGCTGCGCGCCCTCGACCTGACGCGGCTGCTCCCCGGCCCCTATGCCGCGCAGATGCTGACCGAGCTGGGCGCCGAGACGCTCAAGATCGAGGAGATCAATGGTGGCGATGGTGGGCGCACGCTGGCCCCGCTCGTCAACGGCGTCGGCATCGGCTTCCTGGCGAGCAATCGTGGCAAGCGCAGCGCGACCCTCAACCTGAAAGACCCCGACGGGCGTGAGGCGCTGCTGCGGCTGGTGGAGCGCGCCGACATCCTGCTGGAGGGCTTCCGCCCCGGCGTGATGGCGCGGCTGGGACTGGACTACGAGACGCTGCTGGCGCGCAATCCGCGGCTGGTGATCTGCTCGCTGACCGGCTACGGCCAGCACGGCCCCTATGAGCAGCACGCCGGACACGACCTCAACTATCTCGGCTATGCCGGGCTGCTGGGGCATTTGGCGCGGCCCGGCGCGCCGCCGCCGCTGCCCGCGCCTCTCTTCGCCGACATCGTCGGCGGCGCCATGATGTCGGTGATCGGCGTGCTGGCGGCGCTGGTGGCGCGCGGCGTCACGGGGCGCGGCCAGGTGGTGGATGTGGCCATGCTGGACGGCTCGATGGCGATGGCGCCAACGCTGATCACGCCGCTACTGCTGGGCCTGCCGGAGTTCGTCCCTGGCGCGCACCCGCTGACCGGCGCACTCCCCGGCTACAACATCTACGAGACGGCGGATGATCGCTACGTGACGCTGGCCGCGCTGGAGCAAAAATTCTGGGCCGAGTTCTGTCAGCGCGTGGGACGCCCCGACCTCACGCCGCATCACATCCCGCGCGACGCCGCCGATCGTGAGGCTACCATCGGCGAGCTGGCCGCGCTTTTCCGCACGCGCACACGCGAGGAGTGGCTGGCGCTGCTGGCCGACACCGACTCCTGCTTCGGCCCGGTCAACACAATGACTGAGGCGCTAGCAGACCCGCAGGTGCAGGCGCGCCACATCATCGTCTCAACGCCGCCAATGGAGGGCCAGCCCGATTCCCAGCCGGACTTCCAGCCGATGCTGCGCAGCGTGCCGCTGCTCAGCGCGACGCCTGCGCGGCTGCTGGGGCGCGCGCCGCGGCTGGGCGAGCATACCGCCGAGGCGCTGGCCGAAGTCGG
>JAICVT010000151.1 GCA_025935235.1 Ktedonobacterales bacterium
CCGTTCGCCCAGCAGGAGATCGTGCCGCTCGGCTCGACCAAGGGCGACATTCGCCCGCAGGTGCGCTTCGCGGAGCTGCGTTTCGCGCTGGATGGGCAGGAGCTGCGCCTGACGGGCTTTCAGGATCCTGAGCCATCGAATGGCAACGAGCTGTTCGTGCCGTTCCGCGATGCCACCACTGGCCAGGAGAGCTACGGCGCGGGTCGCTATCTGGAGGTCGAGGTGGAGCGGGACGCCGAAGGCAAGCTCTACACCACACTCGATTTCAACCTGGCCTACAGCCCGTGGTGTGCGTACAATCCAGCCTATAGCTGCACGTTGCCACCCGTGGAGAATACGCTGAACGTGCCGATCCGGGCGGGTGAGCGCGTTTACGCCGCGCACGGGTGAGCGTCCACGGCGGCCCACGCGCGAGCGGCGCAACCCAAGCAGGCGAGACGGCGTACTCCATGATGGAGCGCGCTCGGATGTTGAGAGTTTGTGGCGCGCGACGGAGATTGAAGGTTATCGCATGGACCGTCAACGCAACCCCGCCGTCAAATGGGGACTGATCTTCGGTGGACTCCTGATCCTGCTGGCGCTGATCAATCTGGGAATCGAAATCGCCACCGGCGCACTCAACGCGGCGGCTAGCTCGAATCCACTCGGCTCGATGAACTTCGGCGCGTCGCTGGCGCAGAGCTGCGTGGTCTTTTTGATCGAGGTGGCGCTGTACTTCGTGGCGGGTCTGCTGACTGCGCGCGAGAATGGGCGCGTGGGCAGCGCGGCGGTGGCGGGCGTCATCGCGGGCGCGCTGGCTGGCGTGGTCGGCGCGATCATCGCGGGTGTCACCATGAGCATGCGGCTTTCGACCGCGTTGCCACCAGAATCGGGCCTTTCGCCTGCCCAGACGCAAGTGTTCACCACCATCATCTTGATTCTTGGCGTCGTGTTCGGTCTGGCGTTCGCGATCGGCATCGGCGCGGGGCTGGCGGCGCTGGGCGGTCTGGTGGGGCGAGGCCAGTTTGAGGCCGCGCACCCTGCTCCGCTGATGACTGAGTCGTACTACGCGCCAATGGCGCCCCCGCCAGGCTATCCAGTTCATCCACAGGGCGCCTATCCGCCCGCGCCTGGGGCCATGCCTGGGGCCATGCCGCCCGTGGAGCAGCCATCTGGCTATCCGCCGCAGTATCCACCACAGTATCCGTCAGCGCCCGGGCAGTATCCGCCGCCACCGCCCTATCCGCCTCAGTATCCGCCACAGCAGCAGTAGTAGCGGCGGGGAACCTCTCCCCCTGCCCCCTCCCCTTCAGGGAGGGGAACCTGTGCCAGGAGTGGTGGCGACGGGCGAGCGAATCGTTCTTCAAGCTCGTTAAGCTGCTTGCTCCGAGTCAAGACCCGGCTATCATCGCCAACTCCGGCCTGAGTTTCCCCCTCCCTGGAGGGGAAGGGGCCAGGGGGAGAGGTCACGCGGGGCAGATCAGCGCGAAGGGGCAGGTCGGGCATTTGCGCGCCTCGGGCCGTGGGGGATAGCTGGCGCGCGCCATGCCATCCAGCGCGGCGGAGACCTCGCGCTCGATCCCCTCGCGCACGCGCGCAGAGACGGCCAGTGTGCGCGTCTCGCCGCTGGCGAGGCTCTCGCGCGCCACCTCGGTCGCGTGGCCCTGGTCGCGCATCTCCTCGGCCGCCAGCGTGTGAAAGAGATCGCGCAGGGTTGGGGTTCCTGTCACTGAGCCAGTCTGCAAGCGCACCACGCGCTGCCCCTCGGCCCGCTGCTCCACGCGGTCGAGCGCGCCCGTGATGGTGGCCCCGGCAATCGTCACCGCAACCGGCGGCGGCCCACCGACATGCGAGGGGGCGCGCGGGCTGACCGCAGGCGCCTCACCCGCGCGCAGCGCCCGCCAGAGTCGCTGGATGACGCGCTCGCCATGCGCGCGATAGACAGCCGCCATCGTCTCGTCGCCCTCTGGTGGGTCGCTGGGCGCCTCCTGGTTCTCCTGGTTCTCCTGGTTCTCCTGGTTCTCCTGATGCAGCGCGGCGGCGCGCGCGGCGCTCCAGCGCGCGCGGAAGTCGGCCAACGCCTCCTCCAGCGTCGTCGACTCTCCGTCAGCGAAACGCTGGCCGAGCGCGGCGCTGGACTCCTGGAGCGCGGCGCGCAGCGAGATGAATGGCGCGCGCGCTGGCTTCAACCCATAGACATATTGATAGGCGTATTGCTGCGGGCAACGCAGATAGGCCTCCAGCTCGGTCAGCGAGACCGTGAGCGGCGCTGGCGTTTCAGGCCGCGCGGGCGGCTCGCTCTCTGGCTCAGCGTTCGACGAGCTGACCGTGGCTGGCTCTGGCGTCGCGCGCCACTGGAGCCGCTGGAGATCATCGCCCAGTGTCCGCTCGATTGGCTCCAGAAACGGCGATGACCGGTAGGCGCGCTTGCCGTAGCGCAGCGCATAGCTCAGCACGAGCGCGTCGCGGGCGCGGGTCAGCGCCACATAGAAGGTGTTGGCGTCCTCGCCCACTCCCAGCGGCGTCGCGGCGTCGCGCAGCAGTCCGGGTGGCGGCGTCACGGCTTCGGCGTGCGCGTTCCCCGGGAAGCGCCCAGCCGCGAGTTGCGGCAGATAGACGACCGGAAACTCCAGCCCCTTCGAGCCGTGGGCCGTCAGCACGAGCGCCGCGTCTTCTTCTTCGTCGTCAGCGAGCGCGCCGGGATCCTGGCTCAGCTCGCGCAGCGCGCTGATATAGTCGGCCAGCCCCGCCCAATCCGCCATCACCGGGATGTCTGCCCCGTCGGCGGCGCCCAGCGCACCCGAGGCCCGCTGCGCGTCGAACGCGCCGCAGATCTCGATCAGTCGCGCCACCTGCCCAGCCGCCAGCCGCGCGCGCGCATCGCCCTGGCCGAGCAGGCGCTGGCCCATCGAGGTCAGCGAGAAGATGTAGCGGCCCAGACCAACCGCCGTGGAGGGCGCCACACGCAACTCGGCCACGATGCGCGCCAGCCGATGGAGTCCGGCGACGCCCTCGGCGCTCAACTCGCGCTGCGCTTCCTCCAGCCGGGCGATCTCCAGCGGTGGGCGATGCTGCTCGTGGGCCATCCGCAGCGCCGCGCGGGCGTCGGAGTCGCTATAGCGGTGGTCGGGCGAGTCGCCCGCGCGCAGCAGCCCGCTCGCCAACGGATCCACGGTCAGGCTGACGGTCGCCAGCAGCGTCTTGACGAGCGGCTGATCGAGCAGCGGCGCGGCAAACTGCGCTGGCACGCCACGCGCCCGCAGCCCCTCGCAGACCTGACGCACATAGTCGCGAGTGCGCAGCAGCACCGCCTGCTGGCGCAGCGGGATGCCCGCTGCAACGCGCGCGCGCATTGCGCGCGCGAGGCCGTCCAGTTCCGCCTGACTGGTCGGCGCGACGGCCAGGCTCACGGCTGGCTCGGCGCCCGCCTCGCGGCGCGTCGGCTCCAGCGCGACTCGCTGCTCGCCCGGCAGATAGGCGCTGGCGAAGGCGCTGGCCGCCTGGAGAATCTGTGGCCGCGAGCGATAGTTGCGCCCCAACGGGATCACCCGCGCATCGTCAAAATCGCGCGTGAAGCGCAGCAGGTTCGCGGGCGAGGCGCCACGGAAGCGATAGATCGCCTGATCCACGTCGCCCACTGCCCAGATCGCGCCGCGCCGACCCGCCAGCTCGCGCAGCAGCGCGCCCATCGCGTAGTTGATGTCCTGGAATTCGTCCACCAGCAGGTGGTCATAGCGCGCGCGCAGGTCGGCTGCGCTGTCGGGCGACTCGCGTAGCAGCCGCACCGCCGCGCTAATCAGGTCGGCGTAATCGGCATCGCCGCGCTCGGCCAACGCCGCTTGATAGGCGGAGTAGACCGACGCGACCTCCAGCGCGCGCTCGGCGGCCTCGATCTCCTCCGGACTGCTCGCGCGCTCGGCCATGCGCTCGGTGGCGGCGCGATACTCCTGCGGCGTGACCAGATCATCTTTGGCGCGCGAGATGGCGGAGAGGAGGTCGCGGAAGTGGCGCTTGGGCGCGCTGAGCGGCGTGTAGTGGACGAGCGGCGACTGGTTGACGATGCGGCGCAGCACGAAGTAGCCCTCGACCGTCGTGATCAGCCGGTAATCAGAGCGCAGGCCAACCTGCGGGCCATAGCGCCGCAAGAGGTCGCCGCAGAAGGCATGGATAGTGCTGACGCGCGGCGCCTGCGCCTGCTCACCCAGCAGCCGTGTCAGCCGGTCGCTCAGTTCGCCCGTCGCCTTGCGCGAGAACGTCAGCGCGAGCACGCGCTCCGGGGCGACGCCGCGCTCCTGGATCAGATAGGCGATGCGCGCCAGCAGCGCGCTGGTTTTGCCTGATCCAGGCCCCGCCACGACCAGCGCGGGCGTGGGCGCACGCGCCGCCCGCCGCTGCTGCGGGTCGAGCTTCGCGGGAGCCGCGGCGGCTGGCGTCGCTGGCGCCGAGACGCTCTCGGCGGGCGCGGCGGGGATCCGCAGCAGCGCGGTCAGCCGCCGCAGCGCCACCTCCTCTGAGACGGTGAAGCGCTGCGCCAGCGCCAGCACCGGGCGCTCGGCGCCTTGCGCGCACAGCGCCGTATAGGCAGCGCGGGTTTCAGCGGCGGGCAGCAGCAGCTCGGCGGCGAAGGCGTTAGCTTCTCCCTCGCGCTGGGCGCGCGCGCTGTAAGCCTGGCCGGGCCGAAGCGTCTCATCATCATCGGAGGCGGGCGTCTGCAGATCGCTCTCTACGCAGCTGACCTCGTCGGCGTCGTCGGGCGCGGCCCAGGCAGGCGCGTTGCGCCGCGCGATCTCGGCGGCCAAGCCGGTGCGCCGATGCAGCGCGGCATGGCCCAGTTCGTGCGCCAGCGTGAAGCGCCGCACCGGCTCTGAGAGGCCCGCGCGCAGGAAGACCAGATCTTCGCCCGGCTCCAGAAAGCCCAGCGCGCCCGGATAGAGCGCCGGGTCGAAGGTCTGGACGACCAGCCCAAGATCGCTGGCTAGCCAGTCGAGCGGCGTTGGCGCGTCATCGCTCCAGGCGCGACGTTCGCGCAGCCAGGCGAGCAGATTGTTGGCAGCGGATTCAGGGGCATCTCTGCCGGGCACAGCATCCTCCCGCTGGCGCCGGTGTGGCGCGTGTCAGTCGCCCGATTCGCGACCTTCATTGTAGCACGTCGGAGGGGCTGCGCGCCGAATAATTCTAGCGTGGGGCATGCATCAGCCGCTCGCGCGGTGGTATACTCTGGCTGAGCGAATCGGGCGCAACGAGCGATAGACAAGCGATGGAGAGGATTGGGAGATGGACGCTGAAGCCATTCTCGATCAGGCGCGTTCCGGCCATCCGCCGAGCGAGTGGAACGTGTGGCCGCTGCGGCGCGCCTATGTGCGCACCGCCGCGCTGAAATGGGGCCTACTGGCTATCATCGGGTTCGCTTTGCTCATCCCGGTGGCCATCATCACGATTCCATCAGATTTCGTCGGCCAGCCATTCGCGGCAGAGCTGGTGGCGATGGTCATCCTGATTCTGCTGGGCGCGTTGGCGCTCGGCAGTCTGGGTATCGCCTTGAATGACCTGTGGCGGCTCTCGCACGCGAGCGACTTCTGGCTGATTATCACGCCAGAGACGCTGGTGATGGCGCGACCGGGCCACGTCAAGGCGACGCCGCTCGAAGATGTCTCGAATGTGACGCTCAAGGGCGTGCGGCTGCCTGAAGAGGGGGGCAACTCGGAGTCTGGTACGCCGATGCAGCAGTTTCTGATCGCCGGTCGCCTCGTCAACTTCGCCAACATGGCGGGCGTGCCAGGCGTCTCGCGCAAGCGCAACCGTGGGAACGCCTCGCTGGCCTATCAGGATAAGCGTGACAATAAGGTCGTCACCGTCTGCACCGATGACGCCTTCGATCATATGGCGGCCATCTATCAGTTGCTGCGCGACCGCGCCGCCGTCCGCGAAGAGAAGGTCTGGCGCGCGTCGTTCCAGCCGCCACGCCGCTAGGGCGTCTCAGCCATGACAGATTCCACCACGACAGGCTCGGAGCGCATCGAGGCGCTGACGCGCGACATCATCTTGCGGGCGCTGGCGGCGCTGCGCGAGCGCAACGCGTTGCCCTCCATTGATCTACCTCCCGTCGCGCTCGCCCCGCTCTCGGAGGCGCCCGGCTATCGCACGCGCGTCGCTCGTGAGATCGCGGCGGCGGCGGATGCGGCGGAGATCGAGCATCGCCCGATCGAGGCGCTGGCTACCCTGATTGCCAATTACCTCGCCGAGGTGGTTGATCTGGTGCCTGCCTATAGCGAGATCGCGCGCGTCGAGTCCGACGACGGAGGCGATATCCTGCTCTTTCTGCGCGCGGGGTAGCGAACCTTTCCCCCTGCCCCCTCCCCTTCAGGGAGGGGAACTCGGGCCAGGGTTTGTGGCGCTGGCTACCCATCTCTGCCCCGTTCCCTCAAACGAATTCCCCCTTCCTGAAGGGGAGGGGGGAACGGGGAGAGGTCGCTACTTGACCTGAATCGTCACCGTCTTTATCACATCCGCTGGGCTGATCTTGAGCGCCACATCCATTCCAGAGGTGACGTGCCCGAAGATCGTGTAGGTCTTCGAGAGCAACTTTGAGTTGTCGCCCGTAAGGATAAAGAACTGCGTGCTGCCTGTGTTGGGCTTGCCTGTGTTTGCCATCGCGACCTCGCCCGCAGTGTAATCGCCGACGACCTTCTCATCTTTAATCGTGTAGCCGGGGATAGTCGCGGGGTCCTGGCCATTCGATGTCACCGAGCCGCCCTGGATGAGCTGCAGTTGAGAGGGGCCGCCGAGCGGGCTAGTCAGGCCGGGCGCCTCGACGCGCCAGAAGTACGTGTTGTCATAGAAGTGCTGCTGCGCCAGGAAGACGAAGTTGTTGACGGTGATCGGCGTATCCTTGGCATCGAGCTGGATGACGATGTTCCCCTTGGCCGTCTCGATGGTGGCGATGTACGTCTTGGCAGGGTTGATCGTCATAATCGGCGCTTTGTCGCAGGTGTGCGTCTTGAGGTCGCACTTGGCTTGAGCGACAGGTTTGGGCGGAGGCGGCGTCCACGGGCCGAGTTTGTTCTGCTGAAGGTAGAGCGCGCCCAGCCCCAGCACGATTAGCACACCGAGCACTGTCGCCACCGGATAGCGGCTGAAGAATCCACGTTGCTTGCCGCGCTGGCCTTGCTTGCGCTGCGAGGGCGACGCATAGCGCGTGACTGGTCGCGTGGTAGTCGTGGTTGCTGGCCCGGCATGCGCCCGCTGAACCCGGGCCTTGCGCCGCGCCTCTGCGCGCTTATCCGTTGTGTTGGGCATCGAACTCGCTCTCCCTATGGCTTACCCAGTGGCTCTGCCCGACCGATCCGCAATCGGGCAAGCGTGTACCTGTCGCTCGCCATCGCCCCCTGGCCGTGGCGAGCCTTAGCGTATAATACTCTGGCGAGGCGTGACGGTCAATTCATCTGTACTCCGCTGTACTCCGCGACTCCAAACCGATCGCCAGGCGAGGAAGCTATGCCCGAAATCTCCGACAAGCTGGAAGCGATTCTGCAATCATTGCCGCACAGGCCTGGCATCTATCTGCATAAGGACGCCGAGGGCGTGGTGCTCTATGTCGGCAAGGCCACCGATCTGCGCCAGCGCGTGCGCTCCTACTTCGGCGACCCGCAGGAGCTTGGCCCCAAGAATCGCGCGCTGGTGGCGCACATCGCCGACATCGAGTTCATCGTCGTCGGCAGCGAGATCGAGGCGCTGATCCTCGAAAACGAGTATATCAAGCGC
Organism: Ktedonobacterales bacterium; assembly: GCA_025935235.1. Taxonomy (GTDB): domain Bacteria; phylum Chloroflexota; class Ktedonobacteria; order Ktedonobacterales; family JADMIN01; genus JAKAIY01. Next base: position 7,741 of record JAICVT010000151.1, read on the forward strand.
TACCAGCCGAAATACAACGTGCGCCTGCGCGACGACAAAAACTATCCCTACATCAAGGTCTCACTGAATGAGGACTTCCCGCGCGTCTATCGCGTGCGCAACTTCCGGCGCGATGGCGCGCGCTATTTCGGGCCGTATACCAGCTCCGGCGCGGTAGACGCCACGCTCGACCTGATGAACAAGATCTTCCCCTATCGCACCTGCCGCTACGACGCCAGCGGGTGGGCGCCGCCGCGCGGGCGCGAGGACGACCCGCCCCCCGACTGGAAGCTGAAGCTGCTGCCGCGTCCCTGCACGCAGTTCTACATCCACCGCTGCAACGCGCCGTGCGTGGGCCGGGTCAGCCGCGAGCAGTACGACGAGGTGATCCAGCAGGTGATGCTCTTTCTGGAGGGCAAGCACGATGAGGTGCTGGTGAATCTGCGCCGCGAGATGGATGAAGCGGCGGAGAACCTGGAGTTCGAGCGGGCCGCCTCGCTGCGCGACCGCGTGCGCGCGGTGGAGCAGGTGCTGGAGAAGCAGAAGATCATCAACACCACTGGCGCCGACGATCAGGATGTGATCGCGCTGGCGAGCGGCGACGACGAGACCTGCGCGCAGGTCTTCTTCTTCCGCGGCGGCAGGCTGACCGGGCGCGAGTTCTTCATCTTGCAAGGCACGCGCGATACGCCTGAGAGCGAGATCATGCAGATGTTCTTGCAGCAGTTCTACGACCAGGCGCCACATGTGCCAGGTGAGCTGATTCTGGCCTATGAGCCAGAGAACGCCGAGGCGCTGCGGGCCTGGCTGCGCCAGAAGCGCGGCGCGGCGGTGACGCTGACGACCCCCCAGCGCGGCGACAAGCTGCGGCTGGTGGCGATGGTGGCCCAGAATGCGCGCGAGGTGCTGGAGCAGCAGCGCATCAAGTGGCTCTCGGATAGCCAGAAGACCGCGCTGGCGCTGGATGAGTTGCGCGACATGCTGAATCTGCCCGCGCCGCCGCGCCGCATCGAGTGCTTCGACATCTCGAATACGCAAGGCTCGAACAGCGTCGGCTCGATGGTCGTGCTGGAGAATGGCCGTCCCAAGTCGAGCGACTACCGCCGCTTCCGGATCAAGACGATCGAGGGGGCAAACGATGTCGCCAGCCTGCAAGAGGTGCTGAGTCGCCGCTTCAAGCGCATGGCGGCTGATATGGCCGAGGCGGCTGAGGCGACGAGCGATGGTGAGCCGAGCGCGGAAGTCGAGGACGCTAGCGTGGACGAGGAGGCCGCTGAAGTCGAGCAGGCTGAACAGGTCGAGCAGGAAGCGGGCGAGGACGGCGCGCCGCCGAATGAGGAGGGCGTCAGCCCCGACATGCTGGGCAATCCGTGGGCGCAGGCGCCCGATCTGGTGATCGTGGATGGAGGACGCCCACAGCTCAACGCCGCTGTGGAGGCGCTGGCGGCGCTGGATGTGCGCGTGCCGGTGATCGGCATCGCCAAGGAGAACCACGGCAGCATCAGCACCTATGAGGAAATCTATCTGATGGATCAGCCGGAGCCAGTCGTGCTGCCGCGCGCCTCGCAGGGCCTCTACCTCTTGCAGCGTGTGCGCGACGAGGCGCATCGCTTCGCCATCACGTACCATCGCAACCTGCGCAGCGCGCGCACGTTCCGCTCCGTGCTGGACGAGATTCCGGGGATCGGGCCGAAGCGCAAGAAGGCGCTGGTGCGGCATTTTGGCTCGGCGCGCGCCATCGCCGCCGCCAGCGTCGAAGACATCGCCGCCGTGGACGGCATGAACCACGACCTCGCCGAGCGGGTCAAGGAGTTCATCGGCAGCGGGCGCGCCGTCGGCCCCGACGACCAGGCGGGGTAGCGCCCCGTCCGCCCAGTTATCGTTCCGCGCGGGGATATGGGCGGCTGAAGCTGCGGGCTAGATGGCCTGCGGGCCGCGAAGCCCGCCTGCGCGGGCTGGGAGTCGTCCGAACGCGGCACGGGCATGGCCCAACGTATGCATGCCCATCAACCACCGCTGTCATCCCTGCTGCTGCGGCGGCTCTGACTCCAGCACTGGCACGATGACCGGCCCCGGCGCGTCGGTGGCTGGCTCAACGGCTGGCTCAGTGGCTGGCTCAGTGGCTGGTTCAACGGCTGGCAGGGCAGGCTGCGTCGC
>JAICVT010000129.1 GCA_025935235.1 Ktedonobacterales bacterium
CCCACAATCGGCGTGAAGATGATCACACTGAGTATCGGAAACTGCGTCATTCAAGCGCCCCTATCGGCTCTGTTGACTGTATCGGCTCGCTGTGGCGCTATTGGCTCACGGCGATGAAGTAGACCAGGATCACCACCGCGCCCAGGAAGAGCGTCAGCGTGTAGTTGCGCAGGAAGCCCGTCTGGAAGCCACGCAGCCCGCCGCTCAGGCTGCCTACGACATCGCCCAGGCCGTGCGCGCCAGCATCCAGCGTGTCGTCTTCGATCCCCAGGCGCAGGGCGCGCGAGAAGGCCAGCACGGGTCGCACGATGGTGACATCATAGAGATCATCTATCAGCCAGCGCCGCCGCAGGAAGACTACCAGCGAGCTGGCCTTCACAGTATCAGCCGCCGGAACCTGCCCACGCGCATAGCGCGACCACGCCACGCCGACGCCGACCAGCGCGCAAATCAGCCCAGCGATCATCGAGCCCCACAGCAGCGACGTTGGCAGCTCAGCCGCGCTTGGCGCCGCCGACCCCAGGAAGCCGGAGAGCCACTGGCTGCCCGGCAAATCAACGACGCCACCGACCAGCGAGAGGAAGCCCAGAATCCACATCGGCGCCATCAGCGCCATGCCAGGCACGTGCAGCCCCGCCAGCGGATCGCCCGCGCGCCCCGCGCCATGCCCCGCGCCATGCGCCACAACCGGCGCGCCGCGATACTCGCCGTAGAACGTCACGAAGATCAGGCGGAAGATGTAGAAGCCCGTTAGCCCCGCCGTCAGCAGCGCCACGGCATACAGCGCATACCACCCAGCGGCGCCGCTGGTCGTTGCCCGCTGCAGGATCGCTCCCAGCACGGCGTCTTTGCTCCAGAAGCCAGCAAAGGGAAAGATGGCGGCCAGCGCTAGCCCGCTCACCACGAACAGCCAGAAGACGCTGGAGAGCCTCCCGCGCAACCCGCCCATCTTGCGCATGTCCTGCTCACCGCCCAGCGCGTGAATCACCGCGCCTGCGCACATGAAGAGCAGCGCCTTGAAAAACGCATGCGTCACCAGATGGAAAATGCCGGAGCTGAAGCCGCCCGCCGCCTCGCCCATGAACATGTAGGCGAGCTGGCTCATCGTCGAGTAAGCCAGGATGCGCTTGATGTCGTTCTGCACGCAGGCGATGGTCGCCGCCATGAAGGCCGTCACACCGCCCACCACCGCGACAACGACGAGCGAGGTTGGCGCGGCCAGAAACAGCGTGTGCGCGCGCGCCACCAGATAGACGCCCGCCGTCACCATCGTCGCCGCGTGGATCAGCGCGCTGACCGGTGTTGGGCCTTCCATCGCGTCGGGTAGCCAAACGTGCAGCGGGAGCTGCGCGGACTTGGCGGCAGCGGCGACAAAGAGCAGCAGCGCGATGGCCAGCAGCGTGCCGCCGGGAGCCAGCGCGGTCGGATCGGGCGCCGACCCGCCCTGGACGCCCAGAATCGTCCCGTAGTCGAGCGCGCCCTGGTAGACGCCGAAGAGCAAAAAGATGGCAATCAGCAGCCCAAAATCACCGATCACGTTGACCACGAACGCCTTGCGCGCCGCCGCCACCGCCGAGGGCCGCGTGTACCAGAACCCGATCAGCAGAAACGACGCCAGGCCCACGCCCGCCCAGCCGACCAGCAGAAACAGAAAGCTGTCCGCCGCCACCAGCAGCGTCATAGCGAAGACGAAGAAGTTCAGGAACGAAAAGAAGCGCCAGAAGCCGGGGTCATCTTCCATGTAGCCGATGGAGTAGACGTGGATGAGGAAGCCCACGCCCGTCACCACCATCAGCATCACCGCCGAGAGAGGATCGGAGAGCAGCCCGAATTGCACACGGAAGCCGCCCGCGCTGATCCACGTCCACAGCGTCGTGTCGCTGGCGCGCGCGCTCGACGCCGCGCCCAGCATGGAGAGCAGATCGGCGAGCGCCAGCGCGAATCCCACCAGCACGACGCCGCAGCCCACCAGCGCGATGACCGTGCGCGGCAGCAGCCGTCCAAACAGCCCCAGCGCGACGAACCCGACGAGCGGCGCCAGCAGGATATATGGCGTCAGATTCAACATACTAGCCCTTCAACGAGTTCAACTCGTCCACGTCAATGTTGGTGCGGCTGCGAAAGATCGAGACGATGATCGCCAGCCCCACCACCACTTCGGCGGCGGCCACGGTGAGCGTCAGAAAGACGAAGATCCAGCCCTGCACGGAATCGAGGAAGTGCGCGAACGCCATGAAAGAGAGGTTGACGGCGTTGAGCATCAGCTCGATGGACATGAACATAATCAGCGGATTCTTGCGCGCCAGCACGCCCAGCGCGCCGATGGCGAACAGCGCCCCGCTGAGCGTGATGTAGGCGGAGAGTGGCATCGCGGAACCTCCTGCGGGACTATTCGTCAGCCGTGTCAGCGCTGTCGGGACGCCGCCCCAGCGCGACCGCGCCCAGCGCCGCCGCCACCAGCAACAGGCCAGTCATCTCGAATGGAAAGGCGTAGCCGTGGAAGAGCGCCATGCCGAACGCCTCCGTATTGCCGCCAAACGCCTGCATCGCATGCGAGAGCGAGCTGACGCCAGCGGTCTTCGCATCGTGGCTGATGGCGCCCGAGAAACCCGCCCACGCCAGCGCGCCGATCAGGATGACGCCCATGCCCACTGCGGCGCCCCACTGCCAGCGCAGCGGATCCTCGCCCTGCTGGGCCTGGCCGCCGGGCGTGAGCATGGTGACGACGAAGAGAAACAGCACCATCACTGCGCCCGCGTAGATCAGCACCTGAATCGTGGCGATGAACAGCCCACCGAGCGAGAGAAAAAAGAGCGCCAGGCTCAGCAGATTGACGATCAGACTGAGCATGCTGTAGACGGCGTTGCGGTTCAGCACGACGCCGAGCGCCGACGCCACCGCCACCGCCGCCAGCACATAGAACGCGATCTGGCTGAACAGCATAGCGCTACGCTTCCTCTTTCCAGGCCACGTCGCGGCGCGCCAGCTCGTCGCCCAGCTCGATCTCTTGCTCGGCGGGCAGATCGCCCTGGCCGACCGCGGTCGCCGTGGCGGGTTGGCCATCGAAGAAGCCCTGGCGACCAGGGAGCGGCGTCGCCGGATCGGCGGGCGGCGGCGCCACCCAGGCGTCGAGCGAGCCGCGCGTCGCCGAACCGAGTGGCTCCAGCAGCCGCTCCTTGTGATAGATCAAGTCTTCGGCGCGCAAGTCGGAGATCTCGTAGATCTTCTCCAGCGTGATCGCTCCGGTTGGGCAGGCTTGCTGGCAATAGCCGCAGAAGATGCAGCGCAGCATGTTGATGTCGAAGACACGCGCATAGCGCTCGCCCGGCGAGACACGATGCTCCTCGCTGTTCTCCGCCGCCTCGATATAGATCGCGTCCGCCGGGCAGGCGCCCGCGCAGAGGAAGCAGCCTACGCAGCGCTCCAGCCCGCTTTCGTAGCGGTGCAGCACATGCCGCCCACGGAAGCGCGCAGGCATGTCGCGCTTCTCTTCCGGGTACGACACGGTGGTCGGTTTCTGGCCCAGCTCGCGCAGCGTGGTTGCCAGACCCTTGATCATCTCCATTGCCATGAGCGCTTACTCCCGCTATTGCGCGCCAGAGCCAGCGGGAGCCTCTGCGGCCCGCTGCTCAGACGGTTGAGTCAGTTCAAACGGCGTCGGCGCGCCGGAGACCAGCCGCACCGACGTCGTCGCCTGCGTCGCCTGGTACTGGCCGTGCTTCGTCTCCCCACGGTTGCGGCGCGCCATTGCATAGTAGACGCCGCCCGCGATGACCAGAATCGCCAGGCCAATCAGTCCGCTCACCCACCATGGCGCGCCAAACCCGACCACCGCCGCCGTCACCAGTGCGTTCAGCACCGCGAGTGGCAGCAAGACCTGCCAGCCGAAGCGCATCAGCTGGTCATAGCGGATGCGTGGCAGCGTCGCACGCAGCCAGATAAAGATGAACAGGAAGATGGCGACCTTGATGAAATACCAGATGAAGGGCAGCCCGAAGACGCCATCGAGCGAGCCGAGTGTCCAACCGCCGAAGAACAGCGTCGCGACGACCGAACTGGCGGTAATCATGTTGATGTATTCCGCCATCTGGAACAGGCTCCAGCGCAGCCCGCTGAACTCCGTCAGATAACCCGCCACCAACTCCTGTTCAGCCTCTGGCAGATCGAACGGCGCGCGATTCACCTCCGCGACGGCGGCGATGCCATACAACACGAGGCCGAGCGGCTGCGCTAGAAAGAACCAGATGCCCTGATGCGCCTGCGACTGGACGATACCGACCATGCTGAGCGTGCCGGAGAACATCAGCACGCCGACGATCGCCAGGCTGATGCTGACCTCGTAGGAGACCATCTGCGCCGCCGAGCGCAGCGCGCCCAGCAGCGAATAGTGATTGCCCGACGACCACCCCGCCAGCACGATCCCATAGACCGCCAGCGAGGCGATCGCGAAGATGTAGAGGATGCCTACATTCAGATCAGCGACGTAGGGCGCCCACGCGCGCGCGATGCTCGACGATCCCCAGGTCGTTGGGCCGCCCAGCGGCACCACGGCAAACGCTGTCAGCGCCACCACGACTGAGATGGCGGGCGCGATCAAAAAGACCAGTCGACTCGCCCCGGTCGGCAGAATCTCCTCCTTGAACGCCATCTTGAGCGCATCGGCCACCGGCTGGAAGACGCCAAATGGCCCCGCGCGGTTCGGCCCAACGCGCCGCTGGAAGCGCGCGATGACGCGCCGCTCGATCAGCGTCATGTAGGCAAAGGCGGTCAGCAGCGCCACAATTGCGATGGCGCTCTTGACGACCGCGCCGACCAGGAACCATGCAAGGTCGCTCATCAGCCCTGCTCCCCTCGTCCGGTCGAGCGCGCCAACTCGTCCGCGCTTCGTCCGGCGGCCACGCCATCCAACAGCATCCGCGCGCTCAGGTATGGCGAGCCTTGCAGCGCCGCCTGATAGTCCGCGCTTGTGTCGGCAGGGGTCAGCGGCCAGCGTGCGCCCGAATACCCCAGACCGCGCCGCGAGACGCCTGCGTAGATCGGCGTCGTTTGCCCGATCTCCTTCAGGATTTGCGCCACGACGCTGTAGCTCCAGTCCAGTCCCAGCGACCGCGCCACGGCCAGCAGAATCTGCCAGTCGGCGCGCGCGCCCGGCATCTCCAGCATCGCCTTGCGCACGACCTGCACGCAACGCTCGGTATTGGTGAACGTCCCGTCTTTTTCGGTGTACGAGACAGCAGGCAGCACAATGGTCGCCAGGTTGGCCGTCTCCGTCAGGAAAAGATCCTGCACGACCAGGAAGTCCAGCGCCGCCAGTCGCGCTCGCCCGGCCTCGTCGAGCCGCTGCGCCGGGTTGGCGCCCAGCACATACAGCCCCTTGACGCCGCCGCCCAGCATCGCATCGTAGTCCATCCCCGGCGCGGAGGGTAGTCGCGCGCCCCAGGCCACGCCCAGCGCGGCCCGCGCGCCCTCATCCGTCACCGCGCGATAGCCTGGCAGCGCGTCGGGCAGCAGTCCCATATCGCGCGCGCCCAGCGAGTTATTATCATCCAGCAGCGGCCCCACACCCGCGCCAGCGCGCCCGACGTTGTCCGTCAGCAGCGCCAGATCGAGCGCATCGGTCGGCAGCGTCGCGCCGGTCGCCTCGCGCGTGGCCATCTCGTCATACAGGATGACGGCGCCCTTCGCGCCAGCGATCTCGCGCGCCAGCGTCCTCAGCGCCTCGGCGTCGCAGCCCGCCGCGCTGGCCACCTCTTCAGGTGTCGCGCTAGCCAGCCCTTGCAGCCGCGCCGCCAGCGTCGCCTTGCGCTCCTCGGCCACCGCGCCGCGCGTCAGCCCCTCGCTCAACGTGACCTGGAGCAATGCCTGCGCGATCGCGCCGATCTGCCCCTCACGATAGCGAATTATCCCCGCCGCCAGCCGGTCGAGCCGGTTGGCCTCTGGCGAGACGATCCATACCCGCGCGCCGCGGCGGATCGCCTTGCGAATGCGCAGATCAATGATCGGCTGGCGGTGATAGGCGTCGGCGCCCAGCAGCACGATATGCGACGCGCGGTCCAGTCCCGCGATGCTGTCGGACCAGACCCACGCCCGCGCGTCATCCGTCGCGGGGAAGCGCCCATGATAGTGGTCAATGTTGTTCGTGCCCAGCCCGACCCGCAGCAGCTTCTGGAAGAGATAGGCCTCTTCATTGGTCGTATGGGTCGAGCCGATGCCGCCGACCGCGTCAGCGCCATCGCGCCGCACGATGTCGAGCAGTGACTTCGCCACCAACTCGATGGCCTCGTCCCAGCTGGCGGGCTTCAGCTCGCCATCGCGACGGATCAGCGGCTGGCGCAGGCGCTCCGGGCTGTTGGCCAGATCGGTATTCCAACGGCCACGGTCACAGAGGAACCCATCGTCAATGTCGTCGTTGGTGCGCGAATACTGTCGCAGCAGCCGATCCACACGGACATCGGCGAGCACATTGCAGCCCACCGAACACTGGCCGCAGATCGTCTTGCCGCGCTTCAGCTCCCACGGCCGCGCCACGAAGCGGTAGCTCGTGGCCGTCAGCGCGCCCACCGGACACATCTCCACGACATTGCCCGAGAAGATCGAGTCGAACGGCGCATCCGGCTGGACGCCGACCTCTGTTCTGAAGCCGCGCGCCTGCATCACCAGCCCATCTTCCATCGCCACATCCTGGCAGAAGCGCACGCAGCGCTGGCACGAGATGCAACGCTCGCGATCCAGCAGGATGGACTCGCTGACCGGAATCGGCTTGATGAAGTGGCGCTTGCTCACGTCGAAGCGGCTGGCGCCCGGCCCGTGGCGCAGCGTGAAGTCTTGCAGATCGCACTCGCCACCTTTGTCGCAGATCGGACAGTCAAGCGGATGGTTGATCAGCAGGAACTCCAGCGTGCCCTGGCGCGCCTTGATTACCTGGGGCGTGTCAGTGCGGACGACCATCCCCTCAGAGACCACGGTCGTACAGGCGGTGGCCAGCTTCGGCATCTTTTCTATTTGCACAAAGCACATGCGGCAGGCGCCTAGCGGATCCATCTTGGGATGGTAGCAATAGATCGGAATCTCGATGCCAAGCGTGCGCGCGGCGGCCCAGACGAGCGTGCCTTTCGGCGCGCTGACTGGCTGCCCATCAATGGTCAGGTTGACTAACTCTACTTCTTGCTCAGCCATGATTCGCTTTCTCGCCTAGCCGTCGCCTAGCCGTCGCCTCGCCATCGCCAGGTGTGTGCTGTGGTTGCGTCAGGCGCCTGGCGCCCCCACTCCAGAACGCCTTGCGCGCCGGAGCAGTCACAGCGCCGCCCATTCAGCGCGGTTCAGCGCCCATCGCGCTCCCAGTTAGCCTGCGTGCGCGGTCGCCAATGCGCGGCGCGCGCCCGGCCCCACCAGGCAGGCGTGCTCGCGCACGTGGTAGATATATTCATCGCGGAAGAGCTTGATGCTGCTGACAATCGGCATCGTCGCCGCGTCGCCCAGCGGGCAGAAGACCTTCCCGAACATATTGTCGCAGATGTCGAGCAGCAACTCGATGTCGCTCTCTTTGCCCTCGCCCGCCTCCAGCCGCTCGAGTAGCTGCACCAGCCAGAACGTCCCCTCACGGCAGGGCGTGCATTTGCCGCACGACTCATCGCGATAGAACTCCGACATGCGCAGTGTCGCCGCCACGATGCAGGTCTGGTCATCTAACACGATCACGCCGCCAGAGCCGAGCATTGAGCCAGCCGCCGCGACCGACTCGTAATCCATCGGCAGATCGAGCTTGTCGGCGCCCAGGATCGGCGTGGACGACCCGCCCGGAATGATGCCCTTGATCTGGCGCCCACCGCGCACGCCGCCGCCGTAGTCCTCGACCAGTGTGCGCAGCGGCACGCCCAGCGGCGCCTCATAGTTGCCGGGGCGGTTGACATGTCCGCTCAGGCAGAAGACGCGCGTGCCTTTGCTCTTCTCCGTCCCGTAGGCGGCGTAGACATCGGCGCCATAGCGCGCAATGGCGGGCAGCGTCGCGATGGTCTCCACGTTGTTGATGACCGTCGGCCCGCCGTACAGCCCCACTACCGCCGGGAAGGGCGGCTTGAGTCGTGGGTAGCCGCGCTTGCCCTCCAGCGACTCCAGCAGCGCGCTCTCTTCGCCGCAGATGTAGGCGCCCGCGCCATGATGCACGGTGATCGAGAGATCGAAGCCGCTGCCCAGGATGTTCTTGCCGACAAAGCCCGCCTCAGCCGCCTCACGCACCGCGCGCTCGACCTGCAGGCCCGCCTTCAGCAGCTCACCGCGGACATAAATAAAGGCGTGATGGACCTTGGTGGCATACGACGCGATAATGACGCCCTCCACCAGCAGATGCGGGCTGACCTCCATAATCATGCGGTCTTTGAAGGTGCCCGGCTCGCTCTCGTCGCCATTCACGCACAAATAGCGTGGCTTCGGGCTTTCCTTCGGCAGAAAGCCCCACTTCATCCCCGTCCCAAAACCAGCGCCGCCACGCCCGCGCAGCCCGGACTTCTTGACCTCTTCGACCAGCTCATCAGGTTGGAAAGACGTCAGAGCCTTGGCCAGCGCCTCATAGCCGCCATACGCCCGATAGACCCCGATCTGATCAATATCTGGCGTGTCAAAGTGGTCGGTAACGAAGCGCGGATTCGGGCCGAGCGGCAGCGTGGCGCCCGTGGACTGTGTCGCATCGGAATTGGCCATAGCTTAGCGCGCCTTCTTCGCTGTGGAGATGCCTTCGCCGCCAATCGTCGTCTCGGTCGCCATGCCACCGTCATCGCCGAACGGCCGCCACTGGTTGTGCACCTGCGTCATATCGCCGCCCGCTGTAAGGAAGTCGATCAGCCGCTCAGCCACCTCAGGCGTCGCCTGCTCGACGAATTCACTGTTGACCTGGAGAACGGGCGCCATGCCACAGGCCGCCAGGCATTCGGCCGCCTCCAGCGTGTACTCGCCATCGGCGGTGGTTTCGCCGCGCCGCACGCCGAGCTTGCCTTCGAGTGTCTCCAGCACGGCGTCGCAGCCCATCAGATAGCACGAGACACTCGTGCAGACTTTGACAATCCGCTTGCCCTTCGGCTGCTGGTGAAACATCGAATAGAACGTGACGACGGACTCGACCTCATCGGTCTTGACGCCAATCGCCTCGGCCACCGCCGCAATCGCCTCGTCCGTGATCAATCCCAGCTCATCCTGCGCCAGATGCAGGCAGGGAAGCATCGCCGAGCGAGCCTGCGGATAGCTCATCGCCATCGCGCGCATCCGCGCCTTCAACGCTTCACTCACCATCAGCGATCAACCTCTCCCAGCACGATGTCAATGCTGCCAATCGCCGCGACGACGTCGGCCAGCAGCATGCCTTCGATCATTTTGGGCAGCGCCTGCAGATTAGCGAACGACGGCGCGCGCACATGCATGCGATAGGGCTTCGCCGAACCATCGCTGGCCATGTAGAACCCCAGATCACCCTTCGGCGACTCCGTCCGCACATACACTTCGCCCGCAGGGGGGCGATAGCCCTCGGTGTAGAGCTTGAAGTGGTGGATCAGCGCCTCCATGTTCGAGGAGATTTGCCACTTGTGCGGCGGCACGATTTTCTGGTCCTGTACCTGCCACTCGCCGGTCGGCAGCGCATCCATCGCCTGCTGGATGATGCGCAGGCTCTGCTCCATCTCGAGCATGCGAATAAGGTAGCGGTCATAGACATCGCCATTCGTGCCGATGGGAATGTCGAAGTCGAACTGCTCATAGCCGCCATAGGGGAAAGCCTTGCGTACGTCATAGGCAATGCCGCTGCCGCGCAGCGTTGGCCCGCTGCATCCGTAGGCCAGCGCGTCCTCGCCAGAGATCGGCGCGATACCCTTGGTGCGATCTATCCACAGCCGGTTGTTGGTCAGCAGGTCGTGGTACTCGCGCAGCCGCGCGGGGAAGAGCTTGAGGAAGGCGCGCACCTTGGCGTCGAATGCCGGTGGCAGATCGGCCTGCAAGCCACCCGGGAAAATGTAGCTCGTCATCATACGAACACCAGAGCACAGCTCGAAGATGTCGAGAATCAGCTCGCGCTCGCGGAAGCAGTAGAGAAACACGCTCTGCGCGCCCAGGTCGAGCGCGCTGGACCCCAACCAGACCAGATGGCTGGCGATGCGTTGCAGCTCGACCAGCGCGATGCGGGCGATACGCGCCTTGGGCGGCACGTCAATGCCCAGCAGCTTCTCCACCGCGAGCGAATAGCCGTAGTTATTGCAGAGCGGCGCCAGATAGTCCATGCGGTCGGTGACCACCAGCGCCTTGAAGTAGCTCTTGGCTTCGGC
>JAICVT010000220.1 GCA_025935235.1 Ktedonobacterales bacterium
ACGATCGTGCCGCCGCCCAGGCATGAGCCTGCCAGCACGATCATGCCGAGGTCTTTGGTGGCCAGCAGGCCGCGCCGCAGATAGAGTTGCGGCGTCATCAGCGCCTCGCTGCCGTTGAAGTCGGCTTCGTTGTAATAGCCGCCCTTCTCCAGCACGATGACCGCCTTGCCCGCCGCCGCCAGCTGCGCCGCGACCATCGCGCCGCCCGCGCCTGAGCCGACCACCACCGCGTCCGCCGTCAGCTCCAGATCGGCGTTGACGGCCAGCGGCGCGATGCGCTTCGGGGCGGCCTCAGGCGAGGGCGCGGGTGGAGGTGGAGCGTAGTCGAGGGCGGGCCAGTTGGGATTGCGGCCATCCGCCGCAGGAATGGAGTAGAAGAGGAACGTCGCCAGCCGCTTGATGGCGGAAAAGCCCTGCCGCAGCGAGGCGATGGGGCTGTCGCTCATACGGCGTAGCGCCGCCTCGCGCTTGGCCAGCGGCAGGTTGGCCAGCCCGGTGGCGCGGCCCGCCAGCAGCAGCCCGCCCGCCGACGAGCCGAGCAGATCGAGCAACTGGGCGAACTGCGCCCGCGCTTGCGGCGCCTCCTCACCAAGTGTCTGCTCGATCAGCCCAGCGATCTCCAGATCGCTCGCCGCGCGCGCGTAAAAGCCGTGGGGGTCGGCTCCGCTGCCGGGCGGGGCGACCGCCGGAATCAGCGCCTCACAGATCGCCGCGAGCGTGCGCCGCTGGGGGGCGTTCAGCCAGCTCCAGCTCGCCAGCTCATCAGGTTGACGCGCGGCGTTGGCCGGGGATGAAGACGAGGATGAAGATGGAGTTGTCGGGTGTGGCGCCCCATGTTCCTTCGCCATATGCGGCCCTCCTGCGCGTAGGCGCGACAGCCAGAGAGCGCCGTCGCAATCAACCAGTTTAGCCATCATTGTACCCGCCAGACGTGTGCGGCGCCAACGCGCTATGCGCACGAGGACACGAGCAGCCAGCACGCTCTTTCTCGTCCGCTGTATACTCTGAGCCAGCGTAGTCCGCGTCGGCTGGAAATGACCAGCCGCGCTCGTTCGAGTAGTGTTTCGAGAGTGTCTAGCGAGAGTATCTGGAGTATGCGCGCGGTCCAGCGTAGGGCCACGCCATGACGGAGCGTATGATGGAATACGCGAGGAGGCTCTTGTGGCAGTGCACGACGAGGCGCCGCCGGCGAGTGGGCGATTGAATCCGTGGGAGATGGCGCAGGCGCAGTTTACCGCCGCCGCCGACCGACTCAAGCTTGGCGACGATCTGCGCGCGATTCTGAGTGAGCCCAAACGGGAGCTCATCGTACATTTCCCGGTGCGCATGGACAACGGATCGCTCCGCATGTTCACCGGCTTTCGGGTCCAGCACAATGTCAACCGTGGCCCAGCCAAGGGCGGCATCCGCTATGACGCCCATGTCTCGCTGGACGAAATCAAAGCGCTGGCCATGTGGATGACCTGGAAATGCGCCGTTGTCGACATCCCCTATGGCGGCGCGAAGGGCGGGGTGATCTGCAACCCCAAAGAGCTGAGCCAGGCCGAGCTGGAGCGACTGACCCGCCGCTACGCGACTGAGATCTCGCTCTTGATTGGGCCGCACAGCGACATCCCAGCGCCCGATGTCAACACCAATGCCCAGGTGATGGCCTGGATCATGGACACCTACTCCATGCACGCGGGCTACACCGTCCCCGCCGTGGTGACGGGCAAGCCACTCGCCATCGGCGGCAGCGAGGGGCGCGTGGAGGCCACCGCGACGGGCGTGGCGGCGATGGTGGAGCTGGCGGCTGGCGAGCTACATTTGCCGCTGGAGGGGGCGCGGGTGGCCGTGCAGGGCTTCGGCAATGCTGGCTCGATCGCCGCGAAGCTGCTGCGCGCCAAGGGATGCCGCATCGTCGCGGTCAGCGACACCCACGGCGGCATCTACAGCGCGAGTGGGCTGGACCCTGAAAAGGTAATGCGGCACAAGCAGGAACACAGCACGGTCGTTGGCTACCCCGGAGCGGAGACGGTCAGCGTCGAGGGCGTGCTGGAGGTTCCGTGCGATGTGCTGATCCCCGCCGCAACTGAGAACCAGATCACCGGACGCAACGCGCCGAATGTGCAGGCGCGGCTGATCGCCGAGGCGGCCAATGGGCCGACGACGCCGGAGGCCGACCGCATCTTCTTCGAGCGCGGCGTGCGCGTGATTCCCGATATTCTGGCCAACGCCGCCGGTGTGACGGTGAGCTACTTCGAGTGGGTGCAAGACCTGCAAAGCTACTTCTGGACCTCTGACCAGATCGCGGAGAAGCTCAGCCAGGTGATGACGCGCGCCTATGGTGAGGTGGCCGAGATCGCCCAGCGCGAGCGCTGCGACATGCGACTGGCGGCCTATATGCTCGCTATCCAGCGCGTGGCCGACGCCACCCAACTGCGCGGCGTCTATCCCTGAGACGCGAACCTCTCCCCCTGGCCCCCTCCCCTTCAGGGAGGGGGTACTCGCTTTTATGGGCCGCGGCGCACTGCCGAGCCAGCCGGTAGCCCTGGCTGCCCGCTGGCTGCCCGCCGGCCAGCGTCAGATCGCCTGGCCCGCGTTCCCCTCCCTGAAGGGGAGGGGGCAGGGGGAGAGGTTCCGCGCTCTCCACGCTTGACAGCGGCCAGACGCCCGCATATGCTCACGGCACGGCCACTGGCGACGCGGAGGCGCCCCCTGAGAAAGAGGTTCGCGCTCTATGGCGGAGACACCGTATAGCTCGGCGCCGGGCGAGGCTGGGGAGGTTGGCGCGGCGACGGCTGCGCTGGGCGCGGACGACGCGGCCCAGGCGGCGCTCCCCGAGGCCCTGCGCACACCCACCAAACGCCTCAAGTTCGGCTTCATCCTCATGCTGTGCCTGGCCAACGTGGCGCTGTGGTTCAGCATGCAGCCCGTCACCAACATCCTGCTGCCCGAGCAGGTGGACAAGTTCGATCCCGACCCCTCGCGCCAGATCTTCTACAACGGACTGATCCTCTTCGGCGGCGCGCTGCTCTCGGTCTTCTCCAATCCCATCGGTGGCGCGCTCTCGGATCGCACCACCTCGCGCTTCGGGCGTCGCATCCCCTGGCTGATCGCCTGTGGCGCGCTAAGCGCGGGCGCGCTGGCGCTGATGGCCAGCGCCAATGGCATCGCTCTGCTCTTCATCGGCTACGGGCTCTATCAGTTGATCGTCAACGGCGCGCTGGCCGCCCTCACCGCCATCGTGCCAGACAAAGCGCCCGAGGAGCAACGCGGCTTTGTCTCGGCGTTCGTCGGGCTGACGCTGCCAGTGGCGACGGTGCTGGGCGCGGTAGTCGTCGGGCTGCTGGTCACCAATATCCAGATCGGCTACTACATCCTCGCCGTGACGCTGGTGGTGGTGATGATCGTCTTCAGCTTCGTCCTGCATGATGCGCGGCTGCCGCGCTCGGCGGTGGCGCCGTTCCGGTTGGGCGAGTTCCTCAAGGGCTTCTGGCTCGACCCGCGCAAGCATCCGGATTTCGGCTGGGCGTGGCTCTCGCGTTTCCTCGTCAATATCGGCTGGAATACGACGGTCGGCGGGCTGCTCTTCCAGTATCTCAAGTATGGCGTCAAGGTGCAGAACCCAACCAGCGCCGTCGCCATCGCGCAGATCATCGCCGTCGCCATGATCGTGCTGTCCAGCATCATCGGCGGCTACCTCTCCGATCGCTTCCAGCGGCGCAAGGTCTTCGTCATCATCTCAGCTTTGATGATCGGCGCGGCGCTGCTGCTGCTGGCGCTCGTCACCTCATGGACGGCCGTGCTGGTGGCGGCGGTGATCGTCGGACTGGGCTTCGGCGCCTATCTGGCGGTTGATCTGGCGCTGCTGACCGAGGTGCTGCCCTCGGCCAATGATCGCGGCAAAGACATGGGCGTCTTCAACATCGCCAACGCGCTGCCCGGCGCCATCGGCCCGCTGGCGGCTGGCATCCTCGTGCCGATCTTCGGCAGCTTCCAGCCGCTCTTCTTCCTGGCCACCGGCGTGGTGCTGCTGGCCGCGCTCTCGATCCTGCCGATCAAGAGCGTGCGGTAACGCGCGGAACCTCTCCCCCTAACCCCCTCTCCCGCGAGGAGAGGGGGATCAACCATTGGTCATCTCCCGCCCATCTCCGCCATAAGGATGAGCCATAAGGATGAGCTTTTCGGCGCCAGGCTTGCGGCGCCACATGCCCAGGCGCGCCCAGGCCCACATCGCTGGTTGCGCCTGAGCGCATGTGATGGTAGTGTGAGGTCGTGTGCGGGTAGAAGGCGCGCAGCCAGGACAGCGGGGCGCGCCGAGAGTGATCGTGAAGATGGCCGCTGAGCCATCAACTCCTCAATCGCTCCAGGTAGGGAGCAAGCGCAACTGTAGGTTGGCGTTGGGGCGCGTTTGGCCCGCCCATCACAAGTGACCAGCGTGAGGCGCTCGCGGGCGTAGCTGCCCGGCGTGTCACGTCTGCTCGACCTCGGCCGAGTCTGTACCACGTCTGTATTCGCCAACAGAGAGCCAGCGTCTGCGCGACGAGAGCGCCATGCCGCTGGCAACCGACGACGGGGAGTTCGCGATGTACAAGACCAAGACGGGCGACGAGATCTTCATCGTGGATGGCCACACACACTTCTGGGATGGCAGCCCAGAAAACCAGGCGAACAAGTACGGCAAGGGGTTCATCGAGTGCTTCTATGACTACCACCGGGTCTTCACGCCCGCCGAGCTGCTCTGGCCGCTCGACCGCTTCGAGAAGTACAGCGAAGAGCGCATGCTGGAGGATGAGTTCGTCAACGGGCCGGTGGATGTCGCCATCTTGCAGCCGACCTACCTGACCGACTTCTTCACCCACGGCTTCAACACCACCGACCAGAACGCCGTGATGAAGAAGAAGTACCCCGACCGCTTCATCCTGAACGGGTCGTGGGATCCGCGCGATGGCGACAGGGGGCTGGAGGAACTGCGGCGGCTCAAGGGCGAATATGACATCACGGGCGCCAAGCTCTATACCGCCGAGTGGCGCGGCTCCTCGAAGGGCTGGAAGCTGACCAGCCCGGAGGCGATGCGCTTCCTGGAGGAGTGCCAGAAGCTGGGCATCGTCAACCTGCACATCCACAAAGGGCCGACGATCTACCCGCTCAACAAAGACGCCTTCGACGTCAGCGACATTGACGAGCCAGCCTCGCTCTTCACCGATCTGCGCTTCATCGTCGAACATGCGGGCATCCCCCGACTCGAAGACTTCTGCTTCATCGGCGCGCAGGAGAAGAATGTCTACGCGGGCCTCGCCGTCGTCATGCCGTGGGTCCACTCGCGGCCACGCTCCTTCGCCGAGATGATGGCCAACCTGCTCTACTGGATCGGCCCGGATCGCCTGCTGTTTGGCAGCGACTACGCCATCTGGGAGCCGACGTGGATCATCGAGGACTTCATGGCCTTCGAGATGCCGCAGGACCTGAAGGACGAGTACCACGTTGACCTCACGCCAGAGGTCAAGGCCAAGATTCTCGGCCTGAACGCGGCCAGGCTCTACAACCTCGACATCCCCGGCCACCAGCAGAAGATCAGCGGCGACACCTTCGCCCAGCGCCGCCTGGCGCATATGACGGCGTAGACCTCACCCCCCGGCCCCCTCTCCCACAGGGCGAGGGGGAGTTCCTGGCTCCCCTCTCGCGCACAGCGGGGGGAGGGGTTGGGCGGTGGGGGCCGAACACCCGCTGGAAAGGTGACCGCATGGCGGAAGATGCGATCAAGGCAATAGCGACAATTGACGAGCGCGAGGTCTGGGCGCGCATCGGCGAGGTATTGGATCCCGAGCTGGATCGCTCGCTCGATACGCTCGGCTTTGTTGATCAGGTGACGATTTCGGGCGGCGAGGTCAGCGTGCGCCTGCGCCTGCCCACCTATTGGTGCGCGCCCAACTTCGCCTTTCTGATGGCCGCTGACCTGCGCGACCACATCCGCCAGGCGCGCGGCGTCGAGCGCGTGACGGTGCGGGTCGAAGACCACTTCGCCAGCGGCGAGATCAGCGCGGGCGTCAACGCGGGCCAGCCCTTCAGCGCCGTCTTCCCGGGAGACGCCGATGGTGAGTTGGACGAGCTGCGCCGCACGTTCGCGGTGAAGGCGTTTCTGGTACGGCAGGAGCAGATGCTGCGCGCCCTGATGCGCGCGGGCATCGCCGACACGCAGGTCACGCGGCTGACGCTGACCGGTCTGCGCGTCGCTGGCTCCGATGTGCTGGCGCGTGCGCCGGGCGAGCGCGAGTGGCGGCGGGCGCCGGGGCTGGCGCACATCTTCGGCCTGTGGCGCATCAAGCGCGCGGCGCTGGGTCTGAGCGCGCCGACCCGCGATGCGCCGTGCTTCACGACCGCCGATGGCGCGGAGATTCCCGCCGAGGCGCTGCCAGAACATCTGCGCTCGGCCCGCATGATCCGCCTGAACGGCGCCTTCAATACGCTGCTCTGCACGGGGCTGGGCGCCGTGCGCTATGGCGTTGGCGCGCGAGATGGCGAGCCTGCTAGCGAGCAAGCAGCAAGCGACGGATGAGGGGGTGACCTCTCCCCCTGCCCCCTCCCCTTCAGGGAGGGGAACCCAGCCGAGGCAATGCGGCGGCAGCCTGGCGCCAACTTGATGGAAGCGCATTTGACAAGCGATTCGCTTGCTATCCACCACCAGCCCTGCCACGCGTTCCCCTCCCTGGAGGGGAGGGGGCAGGGAGAGAGGTTCCGCGCCAACGACTGGGAAAGTCAGAGTCGGCAGTAGTATCAACCGAATCGCGACACAGGAGAATCGCCCGATGAAAGCTGTTCAGATCGTCGCCTATAACGAACCGGTCAAGCTGGTAGACGCGCCTGAGCCGAAGATCGAGTATCCGACCGAAGTCATCATTCGCGTCGGCGGGGCCGGGGTGTGCCGCACCGACCTGCACATCCTCGAAGGCATCTGGCGCGAGATGCTGGGCGACCCCACGCTGCCCTACACCATTGGCCACGAGAACGCGGGCTGGGTCGAGGATGTCGGCTCCGATGTCACGACGATCAAGCGCGGCGATCCGGTCATCCTGCATCCGCAGCCGTCGTGTGGCCTGTGCCGCGCCTGCCGCGCTGGCGCCGACATGCACTGCATCAACGCCTACTTCCCCGGGCTGGATGGTCATCCCGGCGGCTATGCGCAATACATGAAGACATCCATCCGCGCTGTCGTGCCGCTGGCCCCGGGAACGGATCCCGTGCCGCTGGCGCCCTACGCCGACGCGGGCATCACGGCCTACCACGCCGTCAAGAAGATCGCGCCAGAGGCGTACCCCGGCGCGACCGTCGCTGTGATCGGCGTCGGAGGGTTGGGCCATTTCGCCGTGCAACTGCTCAAGGTGATGACGCCCGCCAAAGTGCTGGCGGTGGACACCTCGGAGGAGCGGCTGGCCTTCGCCAAACGGCTCGGCGCCGATCATGGCGTCCTCACCGGCAGCGATGGCGGCGTGCGGGAGACGCTGGACTACACCAACGGCGGCGCCGACATCGTGATGGATTTCGTCGGCGAGAAGGG
>JAICVT010000146.1 GCA_025935235.1 Ktedonobacterales bacterium
ATGTCGTGGGCGCCGTGCGCTTCTGCTGGCGCGCCTGCTGGCATAGCGCCGCGCTCAGAAGTGGCGGGCGTCGTGCGCCGCTCGAACGCCGTCAGCGGAGCGCCACAGGCGAAGCCGCAATCGCGAACCAGCTCGCGCAGCGCCGCCTCGCCGATACGCTGCTCATTGAAGCTGATGGTGACAGTCTGCGAGACGTAGCTGGCGTCCACCTGCGCGATGCCCGCCAGCGTCCCCAGCCGCTTCTCGATGCCACGCGCGCAGGTGGCGAAGTTCAACCCCTCGACGGGGAACGTGACAGTCCGCATCTGGCGCCTCCCATTCCTCCTCGGTATCAGGGAAGTGTAGCACAGCGCACTGCGTGATCCTACCCACGCGCCGCGTGCTACAATGCAGCCGACAGACGCCTTGCGCGCTCGCCGCCTCTCGTATTCACACGGACATGCGGGCGCCAATCAAGGAGCTCGCTGATGTATATCCAGATACCAGACGATCTTGGGGTCACGGAAGAGCAGGCCCGCCTCGACTTCGCGGTTGGGCTGTATACCTCTCATACGGCCAGCCTCGCGCGCGCGGCCCGGCTGGCTGGTCGCAGCCGCGTGGAGTTCCAGCGCATTCTTTCAGAGCGGGGTATTCCGGTCGCGTATGACTCCTCCGACCTCAACGATGACATCGCTACCCTCAAGCGGCTTGGGCAACTGTAAGCGCTTCTAGCGTTTTTGCGTGGGGCGGATCTCTCACGACATTGATTGGAAGGGACTGGTTGTGTTAGTCGTGAGCGACACGAGTCCTATAACGAATCTGGCGGCGGTTGGTCGCCTCGATCTGCTCCGCGCATTGTACACCCAGATCGCCATTCCAGAAGAAGTGCGAGACGAACTGACGCTCGGTGGGACAGGTATTAATCCGGGAGCTAACGAAGTCAACTACGACTCCTGGTTTGTGGTTGCGCATGTCGAGACGCAGCAGCGAGATCAACTGGCGCAAACCTATCGGGCGCTCGATCTCGGCGAGGCAGCCGCGCTTGCCCTGGCTATAGCGCGTTCCGCCGATCTCGTCCTCCTGGATGACAAAGCCGCTCGCCGGGCGGCAAGTGCGCTCCAGATCGCCCATGTTGGGCTGGTCGGCGCCTTGCTCGTCGCCAAATCGCGTGGGCTGACGCCGCAGATTAAGCCGATCCTGGATGATTTGCGTTTGCACGCGGGTTTCCGTCTGGCGAACAAAACCTATCAAGAGGCGTTGCGGCGCGCTGGTGAATAAGGTGAAGGATGCGGTTGGCGCGCTTTCGAGGCGCCTCGAACTACCCACGCGCCGCCAGCCAGCCAGGCTGCGGCTCGTAGAGGTGGCCAGCGGCGCAGAGGCGGGATAACAGGTCGCGCGGCAGGGGCCATGAGAACCACGACGCTACCTCGGCGCGCGGGGCGACGACGGCGGCGAGCACGCCTGCCACCACCGCCTCGGCCAGCGCCTCATCTGGCCCGCGCGGCGCGGAGGCGGGCGCGTCGGGGAAGCGTTGATCCCAGCGCGCCAGCTCGCTCGTCTCGCGCTCGCCGCCCTGCGCGGCGGGCAGCGTCATGCCACGGCTGACGATGGCGCCGACGCGCTCCAGCCGGTCGCGGGCGGCGCGCAGGCTGGCGGCGTCCAGCCCCAACTCGCGCTTCACATCATCAATCGGCGTCGGGCCAGCCGTGTCGAGGAAAGCGGCCAGCTCAGCCGCCGTCGCGCCAAACTCGCCCGCGTCGGCCCGAGCCAACGCCGCGCGGCAGAGCGGGTCGAACGCGGCGACGGTGGGCGTCGAGAGATAGAGCGTCTTGCCGCGATGCAGCTTCGCCGCATGGACATCGGCGCGTTCGCCTATCGCGAAGCCCCACCACCAGCGTGTCTTCGGCCAGCTCGCGAAGCCATGCCCGCCAGGGCGATACGGCTCCTCGTGGCAGGCGCCAAACAGGCTGGGTAGCGCGCAGTCGGGCGTCAGGGTCAGCATGCCGCGCTCGGCCACGAAGTTCTCGGCGTCGTCCAGCGTATCCAGCGCGCGGTCAGGCGCCAGGCGGCAGGCGGCCTCGCGCTCCGCCAGCAGCGCCGCCAGCGCGGGCGACACATCATCGCCGCGGGGATGACCTGGTGGCATGGCGGCTTCCTCCTGAAGCTGGCGATTTCAATCGCTGGCCGGCCCGGCGCCGCAGTATCCGCCGCTATTTATCACTCTGCGTCAATCACCCGTGGCTCCGCTACTTCTTCAACGCCAGATAGGTGTCGGGCAGGTCGTTGGCGAAGAGCGCCACGTCGCCGGGGCCAGCGATGCGCGCCAACGTCGCTGTCACCTCGTCTAGCGACTCCACCACATGCGTGCGCTCGGCGGGCAGCCCACCCGCGCGCAGCCCATCTGCGATGGGCTGGGTCTGGCGCGCGCCGACCAGGATCACCTCGTCGCAGACCTCAGCGGCGTGCTCGCCAAAGCGGCGGTTCTCCGCCTCCTCGACCGCGCCAAGCTCCACCAGCCCCGGCGTCACCAGAATCTTGTGGCGTCCGCGCATCTGGCGCAGCGCCTCCAGCCCATTGTGCACGCCGACCGGGTTGGCGTTATACGAATCGTCAATGATCGTCATGCCGCCGGGGCTGGGGATGACCTGCAAGCGGTGCGGCGTTGGCTCCAGTCGCAGCGCGTCGCGCGCCGCCTCATCCGCTGGCAGCCCCAGCAGGTGGATGATGGCGATGGCCGCGCTGACGTTCAGGATGTTGTGCTGGCCTAGCAGCGGAATGGCGACGCGCTGCTCCAGCCCCTCGGCGGGCCAGCGCCAGGTGAAGCGGGTGGCGCGCTCATCCACACTGATGTCAGAGGCGATCACGTCCAGCGGGCCAGCGTCTTCGCCTTCGAGGCCATAGCGCACGACGCGATAGCCCGCCGCCGCCGCGCGGTCGGCCAGCCCGGCGGAGAGCGCCTCGCCGCCGTAGATCACAGCGGGCGCGCCAGCGGGCAGCGCCGCGATCAGCTCATACATGGCGTCGGCGATGCGCTCGACTGTGCCGAAGCGTTCCAGGTGCTGCGGCCCGACCGAGGTGACGACCGCGATGGTGGGGTCCACCAGCCGGCACATCGCCGCGATCTCGCCGACATCGTAGGCGTCCATCTCCACGACGAAGGCGCGGTGGCGCGGCGTCAAATACTCGTTGATGCTGCGCGTGACACCCATCAGCGTGTTGTAGCTCTTGGGCGTTGGCAGCGTCTCCATCGCGGGCTGAAGCAGCGCGGCCAGGATGTGCTTGGTGCTGGTCTTGCCATAGCTGCCCGCCACGCCGATCGTCAGCGGCGCCAGGCGCGTGTATGTGGCCCGCGCGCGCGCCACGAATCCAGCCTGAATGCGCGCCTCGACTGGCTTGAGCAGGAAATTCGCCGCGATCAGCAGCGGCAGGACGAGCAGCGGCGCGCCCAGCAGAATGATGACGCCGCCAAAGAGCGCCACGCCGGAAGGCAGCGCCAGCAGCGCCCAGACCAGCAGCGCCGCCAGGATGATCGCCAGCCCGGCCGTGACGCCGAGGATGCGCCGCATGCGCTGGGTGTAGACCAGCGGCTTCTTGGCGGGCAGCGCGCGCCACAGCGCCACCGCCAGCGCCGCGCCCACCAGCCATGCCAGCCCCGCCGCGAAGCGCCGCCACTCGTCCGTCGCCGTCAGCCCCAGCAGGCCAATGGCCAGCGCCAGCGCCGCGCCCGCCAGCGTGGCATTGGGCGCGAGCCAGGCGCGCTGGCGTCCCCATGCCAGCAGCCGTGGCCCCTCATATTCCTCGATCTGATACATGCGCGCGCCCATCAGGCCCGCGCGCGTCAGCCAGCCTAGCCAGATGAGGGCGGCGACGACGACCGCCACAATCCCGATCACGATAGCCAACATCCCCTCACCCGTGGAAGAACTGTTTGACGATCACACAGAAGCGCCCGGACTGCTCCAGGTAGGCGTAGTGGCCCGCGCCCTCGAAGACGACCAGCCCAGCGTCGGGAATCAGCCGCTCCATCAGTTGGGCGTCGGCTAGCGGCGTATCTTCATCGCGGTCGCCCCAGATCAGCAGCGTCGGCGCCTGGATGCGCGGCAGGTAGTCGCGCAGGTCTTCGTTGACGACGCGCACGAAGCTGCCGCGCACCGTGCCGCTGGCCGCCTTGTAGTCGGGCGAGCCTTGCTGGGCTACCTGCGCCCCGGCCCACTCGCGCAGCGACTGCGGCGTGTAGCGCGCCTGAGCTAGCGCGCGCATCGTCTTGAAAGCGCGCACGCGCAGGTGATAGCGCCAGTCGCGCTGCGGGCGGATGCCCGCGGCGTCGGCCAGCACGAGCCGCGCCACCCGCTCTGGATGGAGCGCCGCCAGCTTGATGGCGACCCGCCCTCCGAAGGAGTGGCCGACGAAGTTGGCGCGCTCGACGCCCAGCCAGTCCATCAGCGCCAGCGTCCAGTCCATATACTCGCTGACGCCCCACGGCGCTGGTGGCGGCGCGGTCTTGCCGAAGCCGGGGAAGTCGAGCGCGATCAGGTCGAGGCCCTCGCCCAGCCCGCGCATGGTCGCGGCGAAGAGATCGCCGCTAGCGCCCCAGCCGTGCAGCAGCAGCGTCGGCGTCCCCGACCCCGCGCGCGCCAGATGCGGCGCTGGCTGCGGCGCCGCTGGCGTCTGCTCGTCCGTCTGCTCGTCTCGTTCGTCGGTCATACCCGCGGACTTCCCAGCATGCGGCGAACCAGCGCGATGACCTGCGCCTGGCGCTCGGCCAGCAGATCGTGGCCTGCGCCGGGCAGCGTGACCAGCCGCGCGTGTGGCAGCCGCTCTACCAGCGCCTGCGTGGCCGCCAGCGGATTGAACGGGTCGTGGTCGCCTGCGAGCGCCAGCGTCGGACATTGAACGCGCGCCGCTTCGTCGTCGTTGATGATCCCGCCGGAGGCGCGCAGGTCTTCCATCGCGGCGGCCCAGCGCGTCAGCATCGGCAGCGCGCTCCCGAAGCCATGCAGGCGCTCCAGGTCGGCGCGCAGCGTGGGCCACGAGCGGATGCGCGCCTCTGGGTCGGCATAGAGCGCGACGATGGGCTGCGGTGGCACGCGCCCGCTGGCGCCCCAGATCGTCATCGAGCGCGCGCGGTCGCCCAAGAGCGCCGCCAGGATGATGGCCGTCTCGGCGCCGTCGCTGAAGCCGATCAGGTTGACCTCGTCGAGCGCCAGCCGCTCCACCAGCGCCAGCAGATCGGCGGCGTCGGCATGGTGCAGGCGCGCATCCACCTGGCGCTCGATGGCAGCGGAGCGGCCGTGCCCGCTGAGGTCCGGCGCGATGATGCGATATTCTGGCTCCAGCGCGGCGATCAGGGGAGTGAAGTGGGCGCGCGCTGTCCCCGCGAAGCCGTGGATCAGCAGGACGGGCGAGCCGGGGCCGATGTCCTCACCGATGTCCTCATAGGCCAGCGCTGGTCGAGATGACTGCGGCAACCTGTCGCCCTTTCGCTCGCTGCTGATGGATGGAGTAGATAGATCACGGGCCAACGCGCACGCCGGGCCGCCACGCATTATAGCATGCCGCGCTGCGCCGACCTGACCAGCGGACAGACTGGCGCCGGGGTTGCGCCCGACACGGCGGCATGAGTGAGCCGCGTGAGCCGCATGCGCCGCGCGAGATGGAGTACACGAGAGAGGAGCCACGATGAACATCCCGAACCTGCCGCTGACCATTCCGAAGGATCCGCTCGTCAAGGGGCATCCGCTGCATGCGATGCTGACGGATCTGCCAGTTGGGTCGTTTGTGCTGGGGATGGGCTGCGACCTGATTGGGCTGGCCACCGGCAGAATTGGCTGGCGCTTCGCCGGGCGCGTGGCGCATACGGGCGCGCTCGCCACCGGAGGCTTGGCGGCGATCCTCGGCCTGTGGGACTATCAGTCCGTTCCGCGCGAGCATCCCGCACGTAGCGTCGGCGCGCTGCATGGCTACCTGAATGCTGGCGCGATGGGGCTGCTGGCGGGGAGCCTGATCCTGCGGCGCACGCGCTATCAGCCAGCCAGCGGGCGGCCCAATCCCATCGCGGTCGGGCTGGCGGGCGCTGCCTTCGCCACGCTGGGCGTCTCGGGCTGGCTGGGCGGCGAGATCGTCTTCCGGCTGGGCTGGCGCGTCATGCCCGCCGAATATGATGAGCAGCTCGAAGACAAGCTGCACAAGCAGGGCGATGATAGCCTGATCGAGCAGACCCACACCTCCGTCGAGAGCTACGAGCAGAGCCGCTCGCTGATCCCGTGAGGGCGCGCCCCCACCCCCAGCCCCTCCCCCGCTGTGCGGGAGAGGGGAGCCAGAAGCGAGGCGCCTGCTTGCGGGCCAATCTGCGCGGTATGCGCTAACGCTCCGCTCCCTCTCCCTCTGGGAGAGGGCCGGGGTGAGGGCTCTCCGCTCACGGCAGCGGCTGGCCGATCTGCTGCAAGATGGCCACACGCAGCAGCATGGCGGCTGGCTCGATAGCGCTGCACACGAAGAGGTAGAAGCTGGCCAGGAACGCAGTGAAGACGCTGGCGAAGAGCAGCATGCCGCGCCGCGTCTCTGGCCGCGCCAGCTCTGCCCAGACCTGCCTGATGAGCCTCACGGGATTGGTCACCACATCCCAGCTGTTGAAGCGCAGGAAACGCCCAATGTAGATGCCCAGGTTCGAGACGAACAGGTAGCCCACGATCAGCGCCCACGTCAGCGGCCACGGCATATACAGCTCCAGCACATGCTGCGCCAGCAGCAGCGAGAACGCGCCCAGCAGCGCGCCGCACAGCGCCAGCGAGAGGATGGTGATCGTGTCGAACCAGAACGGCACGCGTGTCACGTCATCCTTCAAGTGATGGAACTCGGTGATCAGATAGGTGGAGTTGGGGAAGAACAGACACCAGATCACCAGCAGCGCCAGCGGCGCCCAGCGCGAGGTCTCGACGACACCCAGGAAGTAGAGCAGCGCCGCCGCCACGCTGATGATCGGGATCCACGCCAGCGCCAGATTGAGCAGCATCGGGCGGTAGACGCGATAGCCATACAGGCGAGCGCGCGCGACCAGCAGCGCCACCGTCATGCCCGTGAAGAGGACGGCGCTCGCCAGCATCGGCAGCAGGAGCGCCGAGATGATGCGCAGTTCCAGTTCTGCTGTGGTGAGCTGTGCCATTACGCTTCTCCTGACGCCGATGTCGCCCCGCTACATGATGCGATCACATCCAGCATACGCCGGAAATGTCGAGTGGGTATGGCGCGCTTGTCGCAGTTACGTCGCAAGGCGAGGCGCGCCCCCTCCCACGCGACGCGGGCGAGGGGTCGGGGGTGAGGTTCCGCGGACACGCGATGGACGCGCGATGGAGGCGCGATGGGCTATACTGGCGGCGTGCGAGCGGCGGCGCCGCCACGCTCGCCACAACGGTGGATGAGCGCCAGGCGCGAGTGAGGCCGTGCGCTCCGTGTGACGAAGTGAAGGAATCGTGCGCGTGTCCGAAACGAGAGGCGCCCCAGCGCCTGCCAGCGCGACCACAGGAACCCTAACCCTCGACCAGATTGACTTTCCCGAGACGCTGAGCGACGCGGCCATCGCCGCGACCACCGCTAGCGAGCTGAAGCTGAAGCCCAGCCAGACGCTAGCGGCGCTCAAGCTGCTCGACGAGGGCAACACCGTCCCCTTCATCACACGCTATCGCAAAGAGGCGACCGGCGGGCTGGATGAGGTGCAAATCCAGGCGGTGGCAGATCGCGCCGAGGCGCTGCGGGCGCTGCACCAGCGCAAGCGCGACGTGTTGCGGCTGATCGGCGAGCAAGGCAAGCTGACCGCCGAGCTGGTCCAGGCCATCACTGGCGCCGCCACGCTGCAAGCCG
Organism: Ktedonobacterales bacterium; assembly: GCA_025935235.1. Taxonomy (GTDB): domain Bacteria; phylum Chloroflexota; class Ktedonobacteria; order Ktedonobacterales; family JADMIN01; genus JAKAIY01. The sequence goes on from JAICVT010000146.1 coordinate 7,837, forward strand.
TCGAGGATCTCTACCTGCCCTACCGTCCGAAGCGCAAGACGCGCGCGAGCGTGGCCCGCGAGCGCGGCCTGCAACCGCTGGCCGACCTGATCCTTCAGCAGGCGCGCGTTCCCGGCGCGCCGGACCAGGCGCTACGTGCGGCGGCTGAGCCGTTCGTCAGCGCCGAGAAAGGCGTGGACTCGGTCGAGGCGGCGCTGGCGGGCGCGCGCGACATCTGCGCGGAGACCATCATGGAGGACGCCAGCGTGCGCGGCGACGTGCGGCGGCTCTTCCTGCGCGAGAGCGCCGTCACCGCGCGGCTGGTGGTCGAGCCAGAGCGCGCGGCGGAGAAGGACCCGCGCGGCGTCTATCGGCTATATTACGACTTCAGCGAGCCGATTGGCCGCATGGCGCCGCATCGCACGCTGGCGCTCAACCGCGCCGAGCGCGAGGACGTGTTGCGCGTGGCGGTGGATGTGCCCTTCGAGCGCGCCGCCTTGCTGATCCACCGCAGCTACCAGGGCGATCCGCGCTCGCCCTTCGCTGGCGAGCTGGAGGCGGCCATCAGCGACGGCTACCGGCGGCTGCTGGCGCCCGCGCTGGAGCGCGAGGCGCGCGCCGACCTGACCCTGCGCGCCGAGGAGCACGCCATCACCGTCTTCGCCACAAACCTTCGCAATCTGCTCCTCCAGCCGCCGCTGCGCGGGACGCCCGTGCTGGCGCTCGATCCCGGCTTTCGCACCGGCTGCAAAGTGGCCGCGCTCGACGCCAACGGCGCCTATCTGGAGAGCGCGACGATCTATCCGCACGAGCCGCAGCGGCGCTGGGAGGAGGCCAAGGCGACCATCAAGGCGCAGATCGCGCGGCACGGCGTGCGCGCCATCGCCATCGGCAACGGCACAGCCTCGCGCGAGACCGAGCAACTCGCGGCGGAGACGATCCGCGAGCTGGAGCAGCTGGGTCGGCCAGCGGGCGCTGTTGGTTATGTAATGGTCAGCGAGGCGGGCGCCTCGGTCTATTCAGCTTCGGAAGCGGCGCGGCAAGAGTTTCCGACGCTCGACGCGACGCAGCGCGGCTCGATCTCGATTGGCCGTCGCCTGCAAGATCCGCTGGCCGAGTTGGTCAAGATTGACCCCAAGGCGGTCGGCGTCGGCCTCTATCAGCATGATGTGGATCAGCGGGCGCTGGCCGAGGCGCTCAATCGCACGCTGGTTTCGTGCGTCAACTTCGCCGGGCTGGACCTCAATGTCGCCTCGACCCAGGCGCTGCGCTGCGTCTCTGGCGTCACGGCGCGCGTCGCCGACAACATCGTCAGCCACCGCGCCGCCAATGGGCCGTTCAAGAAGCGCAGCGAGCTGCTAAAGGTGGCCGGACTGGGGCCAGCCACCTTCACCCAGGCGGCGGGCTTCCTCAAGATCGCCGATGGCGCGGAGCCACTCGACAACACGTTCATTCACCCTGAGAGCTACGACGTAGCGCGCCGCGCGCTGGCGAAGCTGCCCGGCGACCGCTCCGAGCGCGTGGCGGATCGCATCCGGTCATGGCGGCTGCTGATGGGGATGGGCAAGGGCGGCGCGCAGACGGCGATCGCGGCGCTGGCCAAGGAGCTAGAGGTTGGTGTCCCGACGCTGACCGACATCCTGGAGAATCTGGAGAAGCCAGGCCTCGATCCGCGCGACAGCCTGCCCGCGCCGATCCTGCGCCACGACGTGTTGAAGCTGGAGGACCTGCGCGAGGGGATGATCTTGCAGGGGACGGTGCGCAATGTCGTGGACTTCGGCGCGTTCGTGGACATCGGCGTCAAGCAGGATGGGCTGGTGCATGTCTCGGAGATGTCGCAGAGCTTCGTGCGCGACCCGCTCTCCGTCGTCGCGGTCGGCCAGGTCATCAATGTGCGCGTGCTGGCGGTGGACGCGGCGCGTGGGCGCATCCAGCTCAGCATGCGCGACGTGGATTGAACTGTCGCGGCGTGTGGCGCTGTATTGACAGGAGCGAGCAGACCATGTATACAGGTGTGGCCGCGCTCGCCAGCAGGCAGAATTGCGCAGGCGACTGATACGGAGGTTGCCGTTGTCACACGTTGACTCATCCACGGATGCTATTCTCGCGCAACTGATCGAACTGCGGGCTACCCTCGACACACAGCAGGCGGCGATTGAGGCGCTGCAAGCGGAGAACGC
>JAICVT010000314.1 GCA_025935235.1 Ktedonobacterales bacterium
ATGAGATAAGGTGAGGCGCGGTCAGACTTGGTCCGCGCGCTGGCGCTCGACACCTGCAACGCCGTCGCCTGGAACAACAATGGCAACGCGCTCTCCGATCTCATGCGCCACGCGGAGGCGCTGGCAGCCTACGACCGCGCGCTGGCCCTCGACCCCGCCTACGCTTTCGCCTGGAACAACAAGGGCGCCGCGCTCCACGATCTCAAGCGCTATGAGGAGGCGCTGGCGGCCTACGAGCGCGCGCTGGCCCTCGACCCCGCCTTCGCCGTCGCCTGGAGTAACAAGGGCAACGCGCTCCGCGACCTGAAGCGCTATGAGGAGGCGCTGGCAGCCTACGACCGCGCGCTGGCGCTCGACCCCGCCTCTGCCGTCGCCTGGTACAACAAGGGACTCACGCTTGAGGAACTCAAACGCTATGGCGAGGCATTGGACGCCTATGACCGAGGATTCGACCGCAACGATCCGATGGACTGGAGGGCGCATGCCCGCGTCTACCGCGCGCTGGGCCGCACCGCCGAGGCCGAGGCGGCTGAGCGGCGGGCGAAGGAGCTGGGCGGGTGAGCGGCTAACTCGCGCCGCCCGGCACGAGGTGGCGCGCATACTCCGGCACGAGATCGAGGTATTCGGGATGCTTGCGGATGTACGCCGCCACATATGAGCAGGCGGGGACGACCTCCAGCCCGCGCGCCCGCGCATCGTCCAGCGCGAAGCGCGTCAGCTTGCCCGCGATGCCATGCCCCTCCAGCGCGGGCGGTACCTCGGTGTGGATCAGGGAGACGCGCCTGGGCTGGCGCGCATACTCCTGAATCGCCAGCTCGTCGCCTATCCGCGCTTCATAGCGCTCCTCGCCCTCGTTGTCGCGCACAGTGATCTGCTCGAAATCCGCATCCGCGCTCATCCCTGTCTCTCGCTTTCCAGCTCAATGAAAGCTACATAGCTGCCGGTGAAGACGACCGCCACGCGCCCGGCGGCGTCCAGTATCTCCACCGTCAGCGCCAGCCGCGCCTTGCCTCTGCGCCGCAGCGCCGCCAGGAACCGCTCGATGGCATGCTCCGGCGGTCGGCGACACGTCGCCACGAAGTCATCGGCGACTGGCAGCTCATAGCGCGCGCTGCTCTCGTGAATCACGATCACGCCGCGCAGTCCATGCTCGCGCAGCAGCAGCCACGTCAGCCCCCAGCCCGCCAGCGTCGCGGTGGCGTTCAGGCTGCCCGCGAACGCCGTGGACTTATGATTGATGTTGGGGGCCAGCGGCGCATGCAGCGCCAGACACTCTCCATCGTAGTCCTCTGCGACCAGCCCGATCTGCTGGCTCAGCGGAATCTCATGATGGAGTACATCCTGTAGCGCGCGGATGTCAGCTCGCTCGATACTCATGCGCGCATGGCCCTCCCTGTGTCGCCCACTCCGCTCGCCAGGGCGCGGCTGGCGATGGCGCCCTCTGGTTCCCCCTCGCCCTTTGGAAGAGGGGTGGGAGGTGAGGTCGCGACCACTACGAAAGATATTCGGCGGGGGTGAAGATCGCGCGTAGCAGCCGCTCGGCGTCGTGGCGCAGCAGCGCGCCCTGGTAGACCGCCAACAACGAGTCCACCACCACCTCCGGCGTCAGCTCGCGCAACTGCTCCAGATCCGGCGCCACCGGATGCTGGCCATCGGCGGCGTAGCGCTCCACCAGCCGCGCGGGAAAGACGCCGTCATGCGCCACTACCCGGTCCACCCGGTCGCCCAGGTAGCGATGCACCTCACGCACGAAGTCGGAGGCGCGGTAGCCGCCCGTCTCGCCGCGATTGGTCATCAGGTTGCAGACGTAGACCTTACGCGCCTCCGAGGCGCGCACCGCCTCAGCCACCCCCTCCACCACGAAGTTGGCCAGAATGCTGGTGTAGAGGCTGCCCGGCCCGATCACGATCACATCCGCCCGCCGGATAGCGCGCAGCGCATCCTCGCAGGCCTCCACGGGCGCCTGCTCCAGATAAATGCGCGTGATCGGCGCGAGCGGCCCCGCCGATTCGGGGGTGCGGGCGCCGCGCGTGTCAATATTGGTCTCGCTGACGATCACCGAGCCATCGGCCAGTTCGGCGCAGAGCGTCGCCGGCTGGAGGGTGACGGGCAACACGGCGCCCGCCGTATCGAGCAGTTGTTGGGCGTCCTCGATGGCATGCAGCAGGTTGCCGTGATTGATCTCTTGCAGCGCCGTGATGATCAAATTGCCGAGGCTGTGACCGCCCAGCGACGGCGGCTCAGGCGCCTCCTGCTCCCCATGCGCTTGTCCGCCATGCTCTTGTCCGCCATGCTCCTGGCCGTCTTTGCCTTCACGCCCGTCTTTGAAGCGATAGGTGAAGACCTCGCGCCAGAGCACGCCCTTGCGCGAGAGCGCCACCAGCGCCTGGCGCAGATCGCCGACCGGCAGGGTGCCATACTCATCCATCAGGCGGCGCGAGCTGCCCCCGCTATCGGCCATCGTGACGATCGCGGTGATGGAGCAGTCATGCTTCTTGAGCGCGGAGAGCAGCGCGAATGGCCCGGCGCCGCCGCCGATGGTGACGATATGCTTGCCGCGCAGCCCCAGCAGCGCATGCGCCTGCCGCTCGAAGGCCTGCTGCATCTCCCCTATTCCTTTCCGATGGCTGGCCCCCCACCCCGTAACCCCCTCCGCCGCTGCGCGGGAGGGGGGAACTACACCGCTCGCCTCCCCTGCTGCGCGGGAGAAGGGGAACTACACCGCTCGCTCCTCCCGCTCCGCCAGGGATGGGCTTACCGTAGCTCCCCTCTCCCGCCCCGGCGGGGGAGGGGTTGGGGGAGGGGGCCGCCCCTATTGCCGCAGCGCGGCGCCGAAACGCTCGGCCAGCATGGCGATGATCGCCTGCTGCGCCGCCTCGACCTCCTGCGCCGTCAGCGTGCGATCCGCCGCGCGATAGGTGAGCGTGTAGGCCAGGCTCTTCTTGTCTGGCGCGATGCCCTCACCAGTATACACATCGAATAGCTGAACTTGAGGCGTCAGTGGCCCCGCATAGACGCGAATGGCCTCGGCGACGCGCGCCTCCGGCAGCTCGCGCGCGACGACCACCGCCAGATCGCGCTGCGCCACCGGATAGCGCGAGATCGGATGCGTCAGTGTGCGGGCGGGCGCCACCGCATAGAGCCGCTCCAGATCAAGCTCCATCAAATACGTGCGGCGGGTCAGGTCGAAGCGCTCAGCCACCTCGGGATGAATCTCGCCCAGCACGCCCAGCGACAGCCAGGCGCCCTCTGGCTCCAGCGCGGTCGCCCGGGCGCCAGCGCCCTCCGACTTTGGCAGGGCCAGCGCCTCCAGCGTCGCGCAGCGGCCCGGATGGAAGCTGGGATGCCGCGCCTGCGTGAAGCGGTAGCGCGTGATCTGAAGGCCCTTGAGCAGTAGCTCGGCCACGCCCTTCAGGTCGAAGAAGTCGGCGTCGCGCTCGCCCAGCCAGCTCTGCGCTAGCGGGCCGCTGAGCGCCACGCCCACCGTGCGCCGCTCCTCGGCCAGCCCCTCGCCAGCCGCCAGCTCGCTGGTGAGCAGGTAGCGCCGCCCCAGCTCGAAGAACCACAGCCCGGCGCCGCTGTGCTTGGCGTTCTCGCGCGTGACGGCGAGCAGCCCCGGCAGCAGCGTCAGCCGCAGCGCCTCCATATCCACGCTCATCGGATTGCGCAGTGTGATGGCAGGCAGCTTCTCGGCCATCGCCTCGATGCGTCGCCGCTCCAGCGCCTGCGGGCGCGTCGTCGCGGGCTTCGTCTCCACGCTGGCGTCGGCGCCATCGCTCTCGCCGCTCGGCACGGGCGCGCTCAGCCGCAGCTCCTCGCCCGACGCCAGCCCTGGCAACACGCGCGCCATCGCCACGCGACTCACCAGCGGATAGGTCTGAATTTCAGTCAGCCCGCCGCCCAGCAGCAGATCGCGCACTTCATACTCGCGCCAGAACCACGGCTCATCCTGCGGCGCTGGCAGCGGGCCAGCGGGGATCGTGCTGGGGATGCGGTCGTAGCCGACGATGCGCGCGACCTCCTCCACCAGATCGGCGCTCTCCTCTACGTCGCCGCGCCAGGTTGGCACGCTGACCCGCACGACCAGCGCGCCCTGCTCGGAGGGCAGCTCGTCCACGCCGAAGCCGAGCGCCCGCAGCGCGGCGATGGATTCAGTCGGCGTGACGGTCATGTTGGTCAGCCAGGCCACCTGATCCAGATCAAAGGTGATGACGCGCGGCGTCGGCCTGGCGGCGTAGAAGTCCACATAGCCCGGCGCGACCTGCCCGCCCGCCATCTGCGTGATGAGCTGCGCGGCGCGGTCGAGCGCGACGGTGGTCAGCGTGATGTCGGGATTCTTCTCGAAGCGGCTGCCCGCCTCGGTGCGCAGCGCCAGCGCCTGCGAGGTGCGGCGGATGTTGGTGGGATTCCAGTGCGCCGCTTCCAGAATCAGGTTGGTCGTCTCGTCCGAGACCTCGACTCGCGCGCCGCCGAAGATGCCCGCGATGACATTCGGGCCAGCCGGGTCTGTCACCAGCGTCATCTCAGGTGTCAGCTTGCGCTCCACGTCGTCCAGCGTGGTCAGCGTCTCGCCTGGCTCGGCGCGCCGCACGATGATCGTGTGGTCGGCCACTCTGTCGTAGTCGAAGGCGTGCAGCGGCTGCCCCAGCTCCAGCATGACGTAGTTGGTGACATCCACCACATTGTTGATGGGGCGCATGCCCGCCGCCGCCAGCCGGTCGGCCATCCATTGCGGCGAGGGGCCGACCTTGATGCCCTTCACCACACGCGCACTGTAGCGCGGACACATCTCAGGATCACGCACTTCCAGCTTCATCAGCTTGCTGGCGGCGGTTCCGCGCTCTTTGACGACGATCTCTGGCTCACGCAGCGGCGTGCCCGTGAAGGCGGCGATCTCGCGCGCGATGCCGACGATGCTCAGCAGGTCAGCGCGGTGCGCCTTGATGTCGAGATCAATCACGGCCTGATCGTCGCCCAGCGCCTTGCCCAGCGGGATGCCAATCGGCGTGTCTTTCGGCAGAATCAGGATGCCGGAGTGGTCGTCGGAGATGCCAAGCTCGCGCGGGGAGCAGAGCATGCCCTGCGAGAGCACGCCCATCGCCTTCTTCTCGGCGATCACGATCTCGCCGATGCGCGCGCCGATCTGCGCCAGCGGCACGATGTCGTGCATCTTGATGTTGGACGCGCCACAGACGACGCTCAGCTCCTCGCGCCCCGTCCAGACGCGGGTGGCGTTGAGGTGGTCGGAGCCTTTGACCGGCTGCAGCCAGACGATTTGCGCGGTGATGATGTTGGG
>JAICVT010000344.1 GCA_025935235.1 Ktedonobacterales bacterium
CGTTGGGAAGGGCGATGAGCGACGCTACTGGACGGTCAGCGTCATGTCCATCGCCGGATGCACCGTGCAGGCGATGTGATAGGTGCCGGGCGTAGTGAAGGTCACCTGATGCGTCTGCCCTGGCTGAATCTGGAAGCCTGGCGCGTTCAGGTCAGTCGGCGCGCCCGCCTCGGCTTCGCACTTGGCCTGGTGGCCTGTGCAGATGATGTGGACGCCGCCAGTAGACGAGGGATCGTCGAACGTGACCGCCTGGTTGGCCTTGACGGTGTAGCAGCTGCTGGCGAAGTTGTCTACGGTCAGCATGATCGTCTGCGAGGTCGTGCAGCTGTTGCCGCCACCGCTGTTTCCGGTTGTGCCAGTACCGGGGCCGCCGCCTGCGGCGGGCTTGCCGCAGGCGCCGAGGGCCAGGGTCAGCGTGAGCGCCAATGGCACGAGTGCGAACAGCACTTTCTTCATTGTGTTTGTGTTCCTTTCAGCGTGCGCACAGGCCGTCCACACCGGATCTCATTCAAACGGACCGCGCAACGACTGCCATAGTCTGAACGTCGAGAACCACGCTCGTCACCTGGCTTCAGGCGCCGCGCAGCGAGGCGCGCAGGTCGCGGCGCGCGGCGGCCAATGGGCGAGATGGAGCGACAATGCCGCCAAAGAGTATACCAGAGTGGCGGATGAGCGGACAATCGGGAAGGCGCCTGATGCGCCTCTCAGGTCTTTGCCTGATTCCCTCCGCTACTCTCTGATCACGCACTGCGTCACTGCCCAGCGGGCGCCGCCAGTCGGTAGCCGACGCCGGGCGCCGTCAGGATGTAGCGCGGGCGCGCCGGATCGGGCTCGATCTTGCGCCGCAGCCGACGGATGTAGACCCAGACGAATTCGATCTCTTTGCTATAGGCTGGCCCCCAGACCTGCGTCAGCAGCGCCTCATGTGAGAGCGTTTTGCCGAGGTTCTGCGCCAGCGCGCGCAGCAGCCGATACTCCGTCTTGCTCAGTTGGGTGGGCGCGCCGTCAATGGTGACGAGCCGCTGCGCATCATCAATCATCAGCCCTCCGCAGGTGAAGATGCGCTGGCGTGGCTCCGACGCCTGCCCTCGTAGCGGGCGCAGCGCCCGGCGTACCCGCGCCAGCGCCTCCTCTACGCTGAGCGGCTGGGCGATGAAGTCCGCCGCGCCCGCGTCGAGCGCGTCCACGCAGGCTGCCGGATCATCGCTCTGCCCCAGCGCCACAATCGGCGCTGTCGTGCGCGCCAGAGCGCTTGCCAGCGGGTCGCGCCCCTCCTCATCCGGCAGCGCCAGATCAACCAGCGCCAGATCAGGCTCCTCCAGCTCGATCAGCCGGAGCGCGGCGCTGAGTGTGGTGGCCGTCTTCGCGGTGTAGCCCGCCGCGTCCAGGTTGGCGCGCAGATAGCGTGCCATGCGCGCATCGCCATGCGCCACAACGATGCTGTGGCGGGCGCGGGCCAGCGCCAGCGGATCGCCCATCGCGGCGTCCAGTTCATCTGGCGTCGCGGCCAGCGGCTCAGCGGGCGGCGCCGACTCGGTGGGGCTGCTGGGCAGCGTTAGCGCCAGCGTGATCGCCGCCTCTTCTGGTGTCGCCTCAGCCCAGGCGCGGCCACCGTGCCGCTCGGCGATGGCGCGGGCCAGCGTCAGTTCCAGCGCGCAAGCGTCGCCAGGTCGTGGCTGGCTGAAGCAGTCGAGCAGCCGCTCGTTCTCAGCGCCCTCGGCGGAGGCCAGCGGGCAGCGGATGGTGACGCTCACCTCGCCACCCGCGTCATCGCCGCCCGCCGCGCCGCCCACCTGCTCAGCGGGAGGCGCCGGGCGCAGGCTGACGCGGATGTCGCCCGGTCCGCTGTGCGCGGCGGCCCACCCGATCAGCCCCTCGATGGCCTGCTCGATCAGCGCGGCGTCGCCCAGCAGGGTTGGCTCGTGTCCGGGCAGCGCCAGTTCGAAGGTCTGCCGTGGCGCGCGCGACTTCCAGCGCGCCAGCGTCGCCATCAGCAGATCAGAGACCTCGACCTCGGCCAGCCGCAGCGATGCGCCCTCCAGTGCGACCAGGCGCTCCAGCGTCTGGGCGACGGCGCGCACGCGCTCCACATCGGCGCGCACAGCGCGCGCAACCTGCCGGGCGCTGGCGTTCTGGTCCACCTGCGCGGCGAAGAGCGTCATCGCCCTCGCGATCGCGTCGAGCGGCGCATCGAGCTGCGCGCGACCCATCTGGGCTAGCTCGCTCGCGCGGGCGCCGCGTGATGCGCCGCTCCTGCCGGAATCGCGTGGAGCGGTTGCCGCGATGGCGATGGAATTGGCTTTGGCGCGGGGCGCGCCACGTGGCTTGAGGCTCTCTGACACGATCAGTTGCCCTGACTGAACCCTGAATACGGTGTCTCAAAATGGGCGTTCTATGATAGTATAGTGGGGTTGCAAGCCACACCGCAACGCATGAGCCACTGACGCCCGCTCCTCCAGGCGTTCAGGCGATTGTCAGGCGATGGCCGCTGGCTGCAAGCGCCGTGTTCAGGTACGAGCCGTAGAATTAAGCGTATGCGGCGCAGAACCGCCTCCTGATAGACAAGCCGAAGGGTAACGACACACGATGCAGAAGGTGATCCCTGTCGAGGCGCAAACACCTCGTGGCGTGGGCTCGACGCTCTCCGCGTACCTCAACCTGATGAAGCCCCACGTCACCGTGCTGCTGCTGGGGGTTACCCTGGCTTCGATGGTGGTCGCCCTCAATGGCCTGCCCCCGCTGGGCGTGACACTGGCGACGCTGCTGGGCGGCGCGCTGGCCGCGGGCAGCGCCAACGCCATCAACTGCTACTGGGACCGTGACATTGACGAGCTGATGAGCCGCACGAAGTTGCGCACCCTCCCAGCCGGCAAGGCGCCGCCAACTCACGCGCTGATCTTCGGATCGGTCATCGGCGCGCTCTCGGTCGCGATCTTCGGCCTCTTCGTCAATCTGGCGAGCGCCGCGCTGGCCCTGAGCGCGATTCTGTTTTACGTGCTGGTCTACACGATGTGGCTGAAGCGCACCACCACCCAGAACATCGTGATCGGTGGCGCGGCGGGCGCCGTGCCCGCGCTGATCGGCTGGGCGGCGGTGGCGCCGCTGCACTGGAACGCGACGCTCTGGACGCCGCTGCTGATGTTCGCCGTCATCTTCCTGTGGACGCCGCCGCACTTCTGGGCGCTCTCGATCGTGCTGAAGAAAGACTACGCGCGGGCGGGTGTGCCGATGCTGCCGGTCATCAAGGGCGAGAGGGAGACCTATCGCCAGATCATCATCTACACCGTCATCCTGGTGGCGTCGAGCTTGGCGCTGGTCGTGACTGGCGGCATGGGCTGGCTCTACCTCGTCTGCGCGCTGGCGCTGGGCGGCGGGTTGCTGGTGTTCGCCATCTGGCTGTGGCAGAAGCGCACGCTGAAGGCGGCGCGGACGATGTTCTGGTTCTCGAACTATTACCTGGCGCTGTTGTTTGCCGTCATGGCGCTCGATCACGTGCTGCTGCGCTAGACGCGGCGGAGCGGCGCTCGAATTCGGCCCCCGCGTAGCGCGCATACCATGCGTGGTCACGCGGATGCGGCCAGAATCGGGCCTCGCTCGTTGCATTTGGTAGGAATGCGTGGAACAATGCGCCAGATGTGTCTTCGAGGCGCCCGCATGCGGGCGCTGTCGGCGTGTATGGCTCCGGCCAGCCAGCGGATCGCTTCGGCTAGCCAGAGCGCGGCGCGTCTGAGCGTGTTCTGGTTGTGAAACACTGGGAAGGCCGAGGATTCATCGTATGCGATTGAAGCCGACATGGTGGCGGGCTGCGTCGTTGCTGCCGTTGCTCTTCGCCCTGCTGCTCGCGGGATGTGGTAACACCAACATCAACGACGTGACCCACACGCCCAACATGCTGGACCCCAAAGGCCCCATCGGGCTGAAAGAGTCCGACCTCTTCTGGATCATCTTCATCATCGCCACGGCGGTCTTCGTGATCGTCGTCTCCGTGCTGATCTACTCGATCATTCGTTTCCGCGCGCGCCCCGATTCGCCTGAACCGACGCAGACGCACGGCAACACGAAGATCGAGATCGCCTGGACGGTGGCGCCCTCCATCGTGCTAGTGCTGGTGTTGATCGCCACCATCACGACGATGTTCCAGATTCAGCAGCCGCAATCCTCTAACACGATCAGCGTGACGGCGATTGGCCACCAGTGGTGGTGGGAGTTCCAGTACGACAACGGCGTGGTGACAGCGGATGAGATGTGGATTCCGACGGGTACAGTCGTCCACATCAACCTGCGCTCCAACAACGTCATCCACAGCTTCTGGGTGCCACAGCTCGGCGGCAAGACCGATGTGATCCCCGGCCACGATAACGAGATGTGGTTGCAGGCCGACTCCGCTGGCTGGTATCGCGGCGAGTGCGCGGAGTTCTGCGGCACGCAGCACGCGCACATGGACTTCCTGGTGCATGCCGTCTCGCCCGCCGACTATCAGACCTGGGTCGGGCAGCAGCAGCAGACGGCGGCTCAGCCGACCACGACGCTGGCCGAGGCGGGCGCGAAGTATTTCGCCACCAGCCCCTGCATCGGCTGCCACCAGATCAGCGGCGTCACCACCGCCAACCCGGCGACGCTGATCGGCCCGAACCTGACGCACTTCGGCAGCCGTCAGTGGATCGCGGGCGGCGTGGTGAACAACACGCCCCAGGACCTCGCCGCGTGGATACGCAATCCGCAGGCGGTCAAGGATGGGGTGGATATGCCCGCTTTCCCGCAGGATTCGATCTC
>JAICVT010000517.1 GCA_025935235.1 Ktedonobacterales bacterium
AGCGAGCGAACCACATCAGGGTCGAGCGGCAGCGCCACCTCGCGCGCGGCGCCCTCCGCCGCTGGATCAGCCGACTGTGACATGGATCGCTGACTCCTCCTCCTGCCGCTCGCGGACTAGCGCAGACTAGCGCGGGCTAGAGCGGAAACGAGAGATGGCGCGTCGAGTGGCAGCTCATGTTGACGGCGACAGGCAGCCCTGCGATATGCGTGGCGCCGACCTTGATGCGGAGTCCCAGCAGCGTCGTGCGGCCGCCGAAGCCCTGCGGCCCGATGCCCATCTGGTTGATCTGCGCGCTCAGCCGCGCCTCCATCTCGGCCAGCAGTGGATCGCCGTTGGGCTGATCCAGCGGCTCCAGCAGCGCCTCTTTGGCCAGCTCCGCCACACGCTCGAAGTCGCCGCCAACGCCCACCCCAACGATGAACGGCGGGCAAGCCTGCGGGCCAGCGATCTTCACCGTGTCGAGGATGAAGCGCTCGACGCCCGCCTGGCCATCGGAGGGTTTGAGCATCGTCAGGCGGCTGCGATTCTCCGCGCCGAAGCCTTTGGGCAGGATGTCCACCCGCACGTCCTCGCCAGGGACGAGCCGGTAGTGGACGATGGCCGGGGTGTTGTCGCGCGTATTCGTTCGGCGCAGCGGATCGGCCACCACCGAGAAGCGCAGGTAGCCATCGCGATAGCCCTGGCGCACGCCTTCGTTGATGGCCTCCTCGACCGAGCCATCTACCCAGCGCACCTCCTGGCCGAAGGTCAGATAGACCACGACCATGCCGGTGTCCTGGCACATCGGCACGTGTTCCGCGCGTGCGATAGCGGCGTTCTCCAGCAGATCATGGATGACGGCGCGGGCCACGGGCGTCGTCTCGCCGCTCAAGCCCTCGTTCAACTTGCGCTCGATGTCGGGCGTCATGACCGTGTTGGCCAGGATGACCGCCTCGCTGATCGCCTCAGTGAGCCGTCGCACGGAGATCTCACGCATCGTTTGGCCGACCTTTTCCCCTGGCAAAGCGCCGCGGCGCCAGACGGCGCGACGCTGGCTCGCGTGATAGACTGCGCGAGGGAGCGCCCATCGGCGTTCCTCCACACCGCTATTTCAGTATAGCGCACCGTGACATTGAGGCGGCGAAGAGCCACACCCGCGAGGGAGTCAGAGCAAGTCAGAGCGGTTTAGAGGGAGTAAGCGCGCATGGCCACCCAGGAAGAGAAGCAAGCGTACATTGACGAGATGGCCCGCAGCCGTGGCTATGTGCTGGGCTACCACAAGGCGATGGCTGAGGCTGATTTCGACGCCCTGCAAGCCGCCAATGATCTTGTCAACGCGGTCTACACTCGCCCGCGCCTGCTCGACCGCAAGACCAAGGAACTGCTCTTCTGCGCCACGCTGACGGCCATGCGCGCGGGCAAAGGCCACTTGCAGAGCCACATACGCGCGGCGATGACGCACGGCGCCAGCGCGCAAGAGGTGCTGGAGGCCATCGAGATCACGCTGCCTGAGGCTGGCGTGGTGGCGTTCCAGGCGGGATTCGAGGCCTGGCGCGAGGTGGTGGGCGTGAAGGGCATCGAGCCGACTGTCAAGGTCTTCGAGGGCGGCGACGGGGTCAGCTGACTGTTGGCTCAGGTCAGCCCGCAGCCGTCGGCGCGGCCAGCCCCGTCATGCGCTCGCTGAGCGCCCACAGCCCTTCCTGCGTCTCGACATCCATCGAGGCGGAGGACGATTGGGCGGGCTTGCAGTTCACGAAGTAGCGGCCCGAGACCGTGGCGACATCGGACGAGGAGGCCAGGTAGATGCTGGTCTGCGCGCCCCGGTCGGCGCTGATCGCGAACGGGCGCGCCAGCGACATGGCGACCTGCCAGAGTGGACCGTTGTTCTTGGCGAAGCCAGTGGCGACGAAGCCGGGATGCAGCGTATTGGCGGTGACGCCCGTGCCTTCCAGCCGCCGCGCCAGCGCATAGGTGAACATGACGTTGGCTAGCTTGCTCTCGCCATAGGCGCGCCAGGCCGCGTAGCCGCGTCTGGTCTGGTTCACGTCATCCAGATGGATGCGCGGGCCGCGGTGCGCCATTGAGCTGACGGTGATGATGCGCGCGGGCGCGTTGGCCTTGAGGCGGTCGAGCAGCAGGTTGGTCAGCAGGAATGGCGCGAGGTGGTTGAGCGCGAACGTGCGCTCGTAGCCGTCCACGGTGGTCTGGCGCGTCGTGAAGACCGCGCCCGCGTTGTTCAGCAACACATCGAGGCGTGGAAAGCGCTGCTGTACCTCATCGGCCAGCGCGCGTACCGCCTGCTGCGACGTGAGGTCGGCGACGAGCGCCTGCGTGCCGGTGGCGCCGGTCTCGCGCTGGATGCGGGCGGCGCTGGCGTGGGCGCGCTCGGCGTTGTGGCCGACGATGGCTATCGTCGCGCCCATCCCCGCCAGGGCGCGCGCCGCGATGAAGCCGATGCCGCCCGTGCCACCTGTCAC
>JAICVT010000041.1 GCA_025935235.1 Ktedonobacterales bacterium
GTCGGCATCCCCGCCGTCCCCAACATCTCAAATGTCTCGGATGTCTCGGACACAGTGACGCCCTGGCGCTGACCTTCACCGCCAGGGCGTCGTAGCGCGCTACTTGTGCTTGCGCGGGCGCTTGTGATGGCGCTCGGGGCCGGGTTGGAACTGCTCGTTCAGCCCTGGCGGCGCCAGGCGCACGAGCGCCTCGACGAGCCATTCTATGTCATCCTCGCGCGCCGCCCAGGCCTCGCCGCCGCCTTCCACCAGATAGGTGATGGCTTCGTCCTGGTCGCCGAATCCATAATATTCGGGCGGCTGCTTCGGCAGCGGGAGGAGGCCGAGCAGATAGAACGGCACGAACGGGTTGGTTTGCATAGCGGCTCGCAGCGCCTGATCCGCCGCCGCGCCTGGACCTTTCGTGCGCAGCGTCAGCAGCAGGCGCGAGTAGGCCATGAAGGCGCTGTCGTCCTCCGCGAACTGCTTCAGCAGGTCGGTAGCCCGCTTGAGCGCGAGGTCATCGCCAGCGATGAGCAGCCATGAGGCGAGCATGTAGCGCAACCCCTGATTGTCGTTGGGATTGAGCCGCAGCATCGCCAGCATATGCTCGGTAGCCGCCGCGCGCTCGCCCAGGAGCCAGAGGACCGTCGCCAGTCCCTGCCGGGCGCGCATGTAGGGGCGAGTCTCGATAGTGCGCCAGAATTCGCCATCGGCGGCGATCTGGGTGAACATCTCCGGCCCAATCGCCCGCTCGCCCACACGCATGCCCTGCTCGTAATAGTCGCGTGCCTTCTGTGGGTCGTTGGTTGATTCGGCCATTAGCACATAGGCGTCGGCGCAGTCAGGCGAGAGGTCGAGCGCCTGGCGGATGAGCTTGTCGCGCCGCCTGCCGCTCAGTCCCCACGCCTCAGCGATCAGGTCTTGCGCCTGCTCCAGTGGGGTAGTGGGCGGCGCGATGATCGGCCCACCCTGCGCGTTGATCTGGTCGAGGAAGGCTTGCGCCTCTTCGTCGGTCTGGAAATCCTGCTGTTCGAGCAGGCGCGTCATAGCGGCCATCTGCCGCTCCATCATGTGCGGATTGAAGCTGGCGGGGTCCACCGCGCTCATCACCTTGACGGTCCCGGTTGTCATGTCGGGCGGCATTGCAGGCGGTATCGCGGGCTGTTTCGCTGACTGCCTCGCTGGTTTTGTTGGCGGCTTTGTTGTGGGCTTCGACTTCGATTGCGCGCTCGATTTGGCGGCGGTCACGCTGCGCGCGGCATCGCGCGCCGCCTTGCGCTGCTGCTTTTGCTGGTTGGCTGGTTGCCCCGGCTGCTGCGGCTCGTCGTGCATGCTCCACTCCCTCGGCGTGACTGGCGCATCTCGCCCGCGCGGATCTGCCGCGAGCGTTTTGCGCACACTATGTCGCGCGAGGGATGCCCGCATCAACCTGGCCAGTATGTCTCAGGCTATCTCAGGCACGGGAGTGTGAGCGCCATCAGAGCTGGGCGAGGATGTCGAGCGCCTCGGCCTGGTCGCGCTCCAGCGTCTTCATGCTGATGCCGCGCAGATAGGCGCAGACCTTCTGGCGGGGCCAGCGCTCCTCGATACCCAGCCGCACGATCTGCCGCTGGCGGGGGCGCAGCCGGTCAATGGCATAGGTCAACTGGGCGCGAGTGAGCTGCCGCGTCACGCCATCCGCGCGGACGAGCGGCAGCACGGCGCTCTCCTCGCCGCGTGGTACGGCCCGCAGAAACTCGCGGATCAGCGCGCGTGTCTGGGCGCGGCGCATCGCCTCGGTCAGCGCCGTCGCGCCCGCCCCTCGCGCGCCGAGCGCGGCATAGGCGGCGTCATCCGCCGTCAGCGCATCCAGTGCCGGATTCTCCGCCTCCTGCCCCTCAATCTCGTCTCGCTCGTCCCGCACATCCGCCTCGGCGCGCGGACGGTTGACTGCTCGCTGGTTCGCCTGCTGGGGCGTGATGCCCTGCGCGGCGTTGTGATCCCACATGGCGCCTGCCCTCCCGATTCTATCTGCGCGTTCTTTGTGGCGCATGGCTGCGCGCCTGCCCGCGCGCAGGATTCACCTTCAAGAATAGAACACTTGTTCTCACTCTGTCAACCGTATGGTTGCGCTGGTGGGTCACTTGGGGGCGCGCAAAGCAGGAGTAATGGGCTGTTTGGAGCAGAGAGGGCAGTCCGTAGAGCGTAATTGGTTGACGCTCTCGGTGGGGTCGCTGAATAGCTTTATCACGGAGCAGGCGAGGGGTACTCCCTGCCCAGAATACGCCGAAGTTCTTGTTCAAGCGGTGTGAGGTCATGCGTGATGGTTTGCCAGATGATCCCTGTGTCGATGCTGAAATAGCCGTGAATTAGCCGATTTCGCATGTCAGCAATCACCCGCCATGACGCCTCAGGATGGCGCGCCTTCCATTCCGCTGATAGCTGCGTCGAGGCCTCACCAAGAACCTCGAGGCGGCGCACGACAGCATCCTGCTTTTCCTGGTTTAACCTGAATTCCTCTTCAGTCTGCCCAAGCACATACTGCTGTATCAATGCTATATCAATGCGATACAGTCGAGCATCTCACGGAGTAACACATCGGGTGATCGGTAGCCGCTGGGTTGAGTGGTTGTCATAGGCCACTGCTCGCCATCATGTTTGGGCGTATCTGTGCTAATGAGCCATCGGCTCTGGCTCGGCATTACTCGACGAATCACTGGCGAGATCCGAAAATAGCTCGTCGTAGTGGGCGTAGACGCTGGCGCGCAGGCGGAGATGCAGCGACGCATAGGTCACCAGATCAACCGGGCGGCGCAAGAGGTCTTCGAGCGCCAGCGCCAGAGCAGAGAAACCAAAGAGCGACATGTCCCGTGGCGGCTCGATCAGCAGATCAATGTCGCTCTCAGGGCGCGCATCGCCCCGCGCGACCGAGCCAAACACGCCCGCTCGCCGCACGCCATGCGCGCGCAACGTGGCGATCATCCGCCGACGCAGGCGGGCGTCAATCGGAGCGGGCGCGCTGTCCGGCTGCGCCGGATGCAGCGACTTTCGCATAGCATGCGCCTCCTTCCAGCCGCTTCACACCTACCATGATGACAGCGCTCTCAGAAGCAGTATACGCATGCGCTCGCATCGCCAGTGATGGCTCTGGCGGCGCTCCATCATTTCATGGCGTCAGATCATGGCGTCAGGCGGATGGTGAGGGCCTGCGCCAGGCTGTGCGCGCCGCCGTCGAGCAGCAGCGCGCCGACCACGACGAGCAGCAGCATGGCGAGCGTGGCGCCCAGACTCAGCGGCGAGGATGGCGCTCGCTCGGCCTCCTCGATGCGCGCAGCGTAGAACTGGAGCAGGATGAGGTCGTATTGCATGGCGCGCAGCGTCTCATCGCTGGTGTCGGGCGCGCCGGTGCGTGGATCGGGCGCCGAGAGCCGCCGCACATGCGCCTCGATGGTGGCGCGACGCGAGCGCAGATCGCGCAGCCAGACCCGCCGCCACGCGCGCAGCCCCAGCCGGAAGGGCAACTCGATCAGCGCCAGATAGGGCAGCGCCAGCGCCAACGCCACCAGCGGCGCCCGCTCGCTGATGACCAGCGGCGGCGTTCCGGCGGCGAAGAAGACGTTGACCAGCGCTTGCTGAGGTAGTCCCAGGTATCCGGCCAGCAACCAGGCCAGCGCCACCAGCCCGCCCGTCAGATAGGAGAGCGTCGCCAGCGCCGGAGCCAGCGCATAGCGCCGCGCTCCCGGCGCCCAGCGGCGCGCGGAGGCGAGCTCGGCGGCGAAGCGCAGCGCGCTCACCGTCAGCGCGGGCAGCGCCAGCGCCACCAGTGTCGCCGTCGCCACCAGCGCGGCAGGCGCGACCAGCGCTCCCAGCAGCCCCGCAGCCAGCGCCAGCAGAGCGGGCTGCGACCCTGGCAGGCCATGCGTCAGTGGCGCGAGCAGGCCAAAGCGATAGAGCGCGTAGCCGCTGGCGAGGACGACACTCATCGTCAGCAGCGCGCCCACACTCCCGATCAGCAGCCACCAGGCGCGCATCAGCGCCTCCACCAGGCGCGAGCCAGTGTGGCCATTGCAGCCTGAGCGCGTATCGCTGTAGCAGACGCCCGCCAGCGTCTCGCTCAGCGTGACACGCCCGCGCGCGGTCAGCAGCAGCAGGATGGTCCACAGCATCAGGGCCAGTAGCGTAATCAGCGCGAAGCTGGCGGCCACCAGCGGTCGCCGCGCGAGGATACTGGCGAGGGTGGCCAGCGCCGCCGCCAGCCCGCTCAGCGGCGTCAGCCAGAGCGCCGCGACTGTCGTGAAGCGCAGTAGCGTGGTGGGGAAGGCTGGCGCACAGGCGCTATTGAGCGCGCCGCGCAGCTCGAAGAGCGCCTGTCCCATGCGCTGCGGGTCCGCCGGGGCGCTGAGCGTGTTCTGCCATTCGCCCAGCGCGCGGGTGATGCTGCTCGCCCGCCTGCGCCACAGATACGGGCGGCGTGGCGGCAGCGGGAACGCCTCATTGCTGGCGGCCAGCTCGCTCTCGCGCCGCAATCGTGTGATCTCGCGCGCCAGTGAGACGACCCGCTGGCGATAGTCCGGGCTGGCGCCATCCTGCTCCAGTCGCTCGGCGGCCACCGAGAGCCAGGCGCGGCGGGCCAGCTCGCCATAGGCGCGGGCGGCCGCGAAATAGGCGCTCGCGTGGATGCGCGCCAGGCCGCTCAGCTCCAACTCGCGCGCCAGCGCGATCAACTCGCCCGCCAGCACGCTCAGCTCGTTGATGGCCTGCCGCGCGACATCCGGCGGCTGCACCGAGCGCAACTGCTGCGTCAGCGTCTGCGGCCGCTCGACCCGCCGCGTCTGCTCCGGCTCTGGTCCGGCCGTCATTGCGGCGACTGGCGCCGTCAACCGGGCGCGTGGCGACGCGCCTGCTGCGCCTGCTGCTGCTGGAGCGCCGGATGGGCCAGATGTGGCTGATGTAGCTGATGGCGCGCCGACGGGCGCCGCCGGGGCAGCCGGCATGCGCGCGCTGGTGGGCTGGCCAGTCGGCTGGCCGGTGGGCCGGGCGAAGAGGCGCGCGGCGGCGGCGCCACTGACCTGATCGGCGCGTGGGGCGCCAGAGGCCGGGCCAGACGCCGGGCCGGGGACTGGCTGGCTGGGGTCGCTGGGGCCGCCGTCAAAGGAGCGCTGGCCCAGGCGTTCCATCGGTGGAAGCGCATTGTAGCCCAGGTCAGGCAGGTCGCCAGGACGTTGATTGGCCTGTCCCATCGGCTGGCCCGCTGGCGACTGCGAGGCGCGGCCTGCGTTGGGCGCGCCAGATCGGCCCGCCGACCCGGATGGGCCGGATGGCCCCGGCGGCCCAGATGGCCCTGACTTCATGCTCTGCTCCTTCCGCCGCGCTCGCCGTCGGCGCCATGCCTGAGCGCCAGCCGATCGCGCTGGTGGGGGCTGGCGCCGCATGCAGGGCCATTGTACCAGCGGCCAATGCGGCGGGCAACCTCATCAGCCCGCTTGTCTGGTCTGCCTGTCCCGCCCGCGCTGCACGATGGGGCGCGCTGCTGTATACTGCTGACGGCGGCGCGCGGTGGGCGGGCCGCGGCAATGTCCAGCGAGACAGCTAGAGTCGCCCCACGCAGCGAGGAGCTTTGCATGGCCGATGTGCGGCCCCTTCCCGGCATCCGCTACGCGCCAGGAACCGATCTGGCGGCAGTCGTCACGCCGCCGTATGATGTCATCTCGCCCGAGGCCCAGGCGCGCTACTACCAACGCTCGCCAGAGAATATCATCCGGCTGGAGCTGGGCCGCGACGAGCCGGGCGACGACGAGCTGGATAACCGCTACACCCGCGCCGCCACCACCTTCGCCGATTGGCGGCTGAACGGCGTCCTCCAGTCGGATGTGCCCGCGCTCTACCTCTATGAGCAGCGCTTCACTGCGCCCGGCGTGGATGGCGGCGAGCGGACGCGGTTGAGCCTGCTGGCGCGCGTGCGGATCGAGCCGTGGGAGGCGGGGGTCGTGCTGCCACACGAGCGCACACTGAGCAAGCCCAAGAGCGACCGCCTGAAGCTGGCGCGCGCCACCGCCGCCACGCTCAGCCCCATCATGGCGCTCTATGACGATCCACGCGGCGAGCTGGCCAAGGCGTTTACCAAGTCCCTCAAGCGCGCGCCCGACGCCGAGTTCACCGACGAGAGCGGCGAGACGCATCGCCTGTGGATCATGCGCGACGCCGCGCTGATCGAGCGGGTGGCGCGCTTCTTCCGCGACCGTCAGCTCTACATCGCCGATGGCCACCATCGCTACGAGACGGCGCTGGCCTATCGCGAGGAGCTGCGCGAGACGCGGCGCGAGCTGCCGCTGGAGGACGCCGCCAACTTCACGCTGATGGCGCTCGCGGCGATCGAGGATCCCGGGCTGGTCGTGCTGCCGACGCACCGCATCGTGCGCGGCGTGGCGCAGGAGCGGCTGGCCGAGTTCCAGCGCGATCTCGCGGGATACTTCGAGGTCACGCCACTGGGCGCGGAGGGCGCGCTGGACGCGCGAGAGATGACACACGCGCTGGCCGCGGCGAGTGAGGGTGGCCAGCGGGTCGCCTTCGCGCTGCTGATGGCCGATGGCGCGCGGCTGCTGCGGCTGACCGACGCCGGGCGCGCGGCGATGGATGAGCGCATCGGCGGCTCGGAGGGTTTCGGCGACGCGGGCACATCGGCGGCGTGGCGCGCGCTAGATGTCGCCGTGCTACACGAGCTTGTGTTGGCGCAGGGGTTGAGCGTCAGCGAGCAGGCCATCCGCGCGGGCGAGCATGTCACTTACACGCGCGACGCCCAGGCCGCGCTCGACGCCGTGAGCAGCGGCGCCGATGGCGCGCAGTTGGCCTTCCTGCTCAACCCTACGCCGCCCGCCGCCATTCGCGATGTGGCGCGGGCGGGCGACCGCATGCCGCAGAAGTCCACCTACTTCTATCCCAAGCTGATCACCGGACTGCTCATCAATCCCTTGTGGTGAGACACGCGCCTGACCTCGCGGGAGAGCATCAGAAGAGCATCGGGAGGAGAATGGAGGAGAGCCAGATGGACGAGAACACCAGCGCGCCACTCGAACGCCGCTGCCCGACCTGCGGCGCCAGCATGTCTCAGGATGCGCGCTTCTGCGGCGCCTGTGGCTCGGATTCGCTGCCGGCCAGCGATCACGCCGCGCCCACGGCTGGCGTGGCGCCTCCGCCTCCGCCTCCGCTACCAGCGCCCGCTGCGCCCGCAGAGGCTCCCGTGGCGCCTCCGCCAGCGTTCTCCGCTCCGGCGCCCAGCGCGATCGCTGGCGGGCGCATCTGCCCGTGGTGCGACGCGCCCAACCCACCGGATGGGGTGCGCTGCGTGGTCTGCGGCGCGGTCTTCCCGACGCCAGAGGGCGACGAGGCGCTGGAGCGCGCGGCGCGGGCGCGCATCCAGTCTATGGAGGCCGACATTAAGCCGATTAAGGCGGGATGGTGGCCGTTCGGCTCGCGCGGGCCAGCCAGCAATTCGAGCGGCTCGTGATGGCGTGTGATGGGGCGACCTCTCCCCCTAACCCCCTCCCCTTCAGGGAGGGGGAACCCAGGCCGGGCGAATCGTGAGATGGCAAGCTGTTTGGTCGGTGAAATGTCCGCAATCGCTGAACACGCCTGCTTCGAGTTCCCCTCCCTGGAGGGGAGGGGGCAGGGGGAGAGGTCACCCGCCAAACTCCCCCTCTCCCGCGCAGCGGGGGCGGGGGTTAGGGGGTAGGGGCGCGTGTCCACGCTGAGAAGACGAGGTAGAGCATGATCCTGGTGGTAGGCGCGGGACTGGCTGGGCTGACCTGCGCCAAGGCGCTGGTGGAGGCCGGACACGAGGTGCGCGTGATCGAAGCGTCTGACCACGTCGGCGGGCGCGTGCGCACCGACCACAGCCCCGATGGCTTCCTGCTGGATCGTGGCTTCCAGGTCCTCTTCACTGCCTATCCCGCCGCGCGCCGCAACCTCGACTATGCCGCGCTGCGCCTCAAGAAATTCACGCCGGGCGCGGTCATCATCCGCGACGGCCAGTGGAGCGAGGTGGACGACCCGCGCCGCGCGCCGCTGCTCATCGGCCGCACGCTCAGCAACAAGCGGCTGACCTTTGGCGACAAGCTGCGCACGCTGCGGCTGGCGCGCTACGCCCGACGGCGCAAGGAGCATGACATCTTCTTCGGCAAGCTGCGCGGCAAAGTCTCCGACCGCAGCGCCTACGCGGAGCTGAAGCGCCGCCACTTCACCGAGGAGGGATTCATCGCCAACTTCGCGCGCCCCTTCTACGGCGGCGTCTTGCTGGATCGCAGCCTGGAGACCAGCGCGCGCATGCTGTTCTTCACGACCAGGATGCTCGCCAGCGGCGACATCGTCGTGCCAGAGCAAGGGATGGGCGTTATCGCCGACCAGCTTGCCGCCGCGCTGCCACCCGACGCCATCCGGCTGGAGACGCGGGTGGAGGGCATCGTCGAGGCGGATGGCCGCGCGGTCGGCGTGACGCTAACGGGCGGCGAGGAGATTCAGGGCGAGGCGGTCGTCATCGCCACCGACGCCCCCAGCGCCCAGCGCCTGCTGAATATCGAACTGCCCAGCGATCCGCTCGGCGCGACCTGCCTCTACTTCACGACCACCGAAAGTCTCTACAAAGGCCCACGCCTGCTGCTGAACGCCAACCCCGACGCCTTCGTCAATCATGCCGTGCAGATCAGCAACGTCTCGCCCGCCTACGCGCCGAGCGGCCAGCATCTGCTCTCTGTCAGCGTGCTGGGAACGCCCGACCTGAGCGACACTGAGCTGATCGCGCGCTGCCGAGCAGATATGGCGCCGTGGTTCCCTGGCCGCGAGATGGAGAAGCTGCGCCATCTGGCGACCTATCGCATCCGCTTCGCGCAGTTTCGTCAGCCGCCCGACATCTACGGCAAGCTGCCATCCAACGTCGGCGCGACGGGTGGGGTCTTTCTGGCGGGCGAGTACACCCGCAACAGCAGCATCCACGGCGCGATGCTCAGCGGCGAGCAGGCGGCCAACGAGGCGCTGAAATGGCTGGCTACCGCGAACGACTGAGCGCCATGTGGTAGGCTATACAGTATGGTCTTCTTCTTCATCAAGGCGCTGGTCGCCCTCTTCACGGTGGTAGACCCGATCGGTCTGGCGCCGGTGGCGCTGGCGCTGACAGCCGACCTCTCACCCTATGAGCGCGCCTTCGTGGTCACCCGCGCGACGATCATCGCGGCGGTGGTGGTCGCCATTTTCGCCGTGGCTGGCGAGGCGATCTTCAACGCGCTCGGCGTGACACCGCCCGCCTTCAGTCTGGCGGGTGGCGCGCTGCTCTTTCTGGTGGCGATTGACATGCTCTTTGGCCGCCAGTCGGGCGCGCGCGAGACAGCCCGCGAGGCGCGTGAGGCGCGCAAGCGCGAGGATGTCAGCGTCTTTCCGCTGGCCATCCCGATGATCGCTGGCCCCGGCACGCTGACGACCATCATCCTGCTCAATAGCTCGACCGCCAGTAATCCCGCCGGGCCAGAGTTCGTGCTGCGGCTCGTGATCGGGCTGGCCGCCGCGCTGACCCTGATCGCCTGCTGGATTGCGATGCGGCTGAGCTTCTCGATCCAGAAGCGCATCGGCGTGACGGGCATCCTCGTGCTCTCGCGCGTGCAGGGGATGCTGCTGGCGGCGGTGGCGGCGCAGTTCATGCTCAACGGCCTGGCGCAGTTCCTCCACATCGGGTGATCGCGCCCCTCACCCAGGTTACAGGGGTGAGATTTTGGGGCGCCGAGGGTGCGGCGGTTGAAACCGCACCTGAAGGGCCTTCCGGCCCACAACGTCCGCCTGCGCGGACGCGAGGGCGCCCAGTCCCGGACCCGCGCAGGCGGGCCTTGTGGCGGGCCGCAGCCCGCCTTCAGGCGCGGTTTCAACCGCTGGCTGCTACGGCGCCAGCCGTGTCAGGTCGCGCGGGAAGAGCGTCACCAGCTTGACGCTGGGTGCGCCAATCAGCTGGCTCACCAGCCGCTCCAACCCGATGGCCCAGCCACCCTCTGGCGGCATGCCATAGCGGAAGACCTCCAGATACCACGCGAACGGCTCAGGCGAGAGGTTGGCCCGCGCCAGCGCCGCCAGATAGTCCTCGTAGCGGTGCAAGCGCTGGCCACCCGTCACCAGCTCGATCCCACGGAACAGAAGGTCAAACGAGTTGGAGTAGCCGGGCCGCGTCGGGTCGGGATGCGTGTAGAACGGGCGCTTGGCCATCGGGTAGCCGGTGACATAGAGGAACTCGCTGCCGTGCTCGGCCAGCGCCCACTCGCCCAGCCAGCGCTCCTCCTGCGGGGCCAGGTCTGGCTCGCCGCGCGAATCTACGCCGTGCAAGCGCCAGATCAGCTCCTGCGCGTCGGCGAAGTGGATGTGCGGGATGACCGCTGGAACCTCCGGCGCCCGCGCGCTCAACAGCGCCAGCTCCGCGCCGCACTCCTCTGCCACGCGCGCGAAGATGCCCGCCATCACGTCACGCAGCATCGCCATCACCGTGAAATGGTCCTCGATGAAGCCGAATTCGGCGTCCAGGCTGACGTATTCGCTCAGGTGGCGCGTGGTATCGTGCGGCTCGGCGCGGAAGACTGGCCCGACCTCGAAGACGCGCTCGAAGACGCCGACCATGACCTGCTTGTAGAACTGGGGGCTTTGCGCCAGATAGGCCGCGCGGTCGAAGTAGTTGACCTCGAAGACGTTGGCGCCGCCCTCGGTCGCGGTAGCGACCAGTTTGGGGGTCTGCACCTCGGTGAAGCCATGCGCGCGCAGCGTCGCGCGGAAGCCCGCCATCGCGCTGGAGGCCAGCCGGAAGGCCGCGCGCCGCCGGGGATGGCGGTTCGTCACCACGGCGTGGTCGAGCAACACGCCCATGCTGGCCTTCAGCTCGCGCTTGCTCAGCGTGACGGGCGGCGCCTCGCGCACCGGCGTGATGACCTCGATGCTCAGCTCGCGCAGCTCCACGCCGCCGGGCGCCTGCGGCGCGTCGGCGACCACCCCGCTGATCGCCACGACGCTCTCGACGCCAGCGCCCGCCTCCGTGAGCGGCGCCAGCTCTTCGGGTCGCGTGGCCACTGCCTGCGTCTCGCCCCAGCCATCGCGCACGATCAGGAAGGTGATCGCGCCGAGCCTGCGCATACTGCGCAGCCAGCCCATCACCCGCACGCGCTCGCCCACATGCGCCGCCAGTTCGGACGCGCGCGCGCGGCGGCGCCTCCGCTGGGCTTTCGGTTGGGCGCGCTCGCTCGCCCTCTGATAGGCGTGCGGCCATCTCCACCGTGTGTTCGCTCCGTTCGCTGTATGGTTCTACTGGTAGTGATCTCTGTGACATGGTTTGACATCCCTTTGATCGGCTGTGATGTCACCGCGCGGCGAGGGGTCGCGCGGCGCCGACCTGTCTGCGTCCTTCGCATCGGGCGCGGCGAATGAGGAGCGCGCCCCGACAGGTCGGTCTCAGCGTCGGGAAGTCAGGCGCGCCCCCAGGGGTTGGCGTCTCTGCCGGGATAGACGCCGCGATAGATCGTCATACCGTCCTCCGTGGTCAATGCGGTCACACAAACAAAATGGCCCTCGTCCACCTTGCGACTGTGGACGAGGGCCAGACGGCCAGCTCGCGGTACCACCACGATTCATCTCCAGCGCGCGCCGGAGACCTCTGTCAGCTCCGTCGCCGCCGGGCGCGCTCAAGCGCGGCGTGGCGCGGCGAAGCTGTCGCGCGATAACGGGCGCGGGCCGTGGCTAGCTACTGCGCTTTGATCGGGGGATCGCGGCGGTTGGCGGCCACGCTGGGAGGTGTTACCGAGAGGCGAGCGGTCATGGCGCTTGCAGCGTGCGCGCCACTCTCTGCGGACCGCGCCGCGCCTCCGATGTGTCCCCCGTCGCAGCGGGCGATGGCTGGCGCTAGATGCGCCATGCGGGTAGCGAGACTGTAGCATGTGATGCGCGCTGACGTCAAGCAGGCGACCCGTCGCTCTGGGGGGCCATGCGCCTGCCTCCTGGCCCCGTTGTCATAATCGTGTTCGAGTCGCACCGTGTATGCTACCGAGAACGCCGTGGTAGACCATCACCGGCTGGATCTGCACTTGAGATAGAATATTCGAAAAGCGCGATATGATGCTCATCAGACTGAAACTCGATTCTCAAACAAACTGAGACTCCTGTAGAGCAAACCTTCGGGCTAGCTACTAGTATTGACTCACTCTTTATTGTCCGTCTATAGGCGCACGTGCAACGTCGGAGACGTACGGTCGGCGCGCACCTCCAGTCGTTCTATCTCGCTGTGAGCAAGCGACAAAAACCGACACAGTTCAGTACATTTGTGCAGGGTCATTTGTCACTTGACTCTTTACATTTCATATCACAGATGCTACAACTGGCGTGTAGTCGCCTGTGTCATGTCGCCAATAATAGGGTGACAGCGATGTGAATCTGGAGCAGTGGATGATGGTGAGGCGACAAAGTCACGGCAGCTGGCGGCGCGGTCCGAACCACTACACTTGCACTGATACGTCAATCAATTCTTCTGTGACAGTGACTCTGCGGGTGATAGCGACAAGACGCGCTGCCAGCTTCTGTGCCTCGTAACGCAGGGCATGAAGAAAGGTAACCTGCAGTGGCACAACAACAGGTAGACGTGAAAGCCGACCGAGCGGTCGAAACGCAAGCACAAACTCCCGCCCAGCGGCTGGGCGCGCGGCTGCGCCAAGCTAGACTACGCCTCAATTTGACGCAAAGCGAGGTAGCGTCGAACCATTTCAGCGTCAGTTACATTTCGGCTGTAGAGCGTGGCCAGATTCGCCCCTCGCTTGGCGCCTTGGAGGTCTTGTCGGATCGCCTTCAGGTACCGCTCGAAGATCTGCTGGGAACGGCCCCGCTGCCTGGCGCGACGGGCGGTGTCTCGCGTGAGCAGGTAGCGGATCGGCGGCAGGAGGAGGCGGAGGCGCGGCTGAACACAGCCGAGGCGCTCTCGTACCAGGGCAAGCACCAGCAGTCTATTGATGCCGTGCGGCAGATCAGCCTCTCGCACCTCTCGCCTGCCAGCGCACATGAGGCGCGGCGCCTGCTGGCCTTCAATTATGCGGAGCAAGGTGACGGTGAGTCGGCGCGTCGCGAGGCCCAGGAGGGCATCACGATGGCCGAGCGCTCGGGCGATGAAGAGGCGCGCGCGCGCCTGCGCAACGAGCTCGGCATTGCTTACATGCTGACACACAAAAATCAACTGGCGCTGGAACAGTTCCAACTCGCGTATGACGCGGTCGAGCAGGGAATTGTCAGAGATCCGGCGTTCAAGTTGAATGTGTTGTATAACCTCGGCAGCGTCAACTGGCTGCTGGGACGCAACGTCGACGCGGTGGCTTTCCTGCGCCTGGCGGTCGAGGCCTCGGAGGATGTCAATCATTCCGAGCGGCTCGGTGATACCTACTTCGCGCTGAGCGCGAGCTATCAGGGGCAGGGCGACTCGGTGCGGGCGCGGCTCTACGCCTTGCGCAGCATCGCCACCTATGAGCGCGCCGCCAATGAGGCGCTCACGGCGCGCGCCTACACCCGCCTGGGCCGCGCGACGGCGCAGGCCAACAACATCGAGGACGCGCTCGGCTATCTGCACGCCGCGCAGGCGCTCTCTGAGCGGCTAGGCGACCCCGCCGGGCAGGCCGAGGCGCGGCGCAGCCTGGCGGCCGTCTACATCAGCCAGGGCAAGCTCAAAGACGCGGCCAGCGCCGCCAACGAGGCGATGGAGCTGGCGGAGGGCGTCGGCGATCCGGTCTTGCTGGCCGAGGCGCAGTTGACAATGGCCTCGCTGCAAGACGCTCAGGGCAAGACGAGCCAGGCCAAGGGCAGCTACGAGGAGGCCATCAAGAAGCTGGAAGGCGCGGACGCATCCATGCATCTCGCCGATGCGTATGCTAGCTATAGCAGCTTCCTGGAAAATCATGGCGAGAGCAAGACCGCGCTGGAATTGCTCCGCAAGGCGTGGGCGCTCACTAACGGCTGATGCGCCCTCGCCGGCAACGGATTGGCGGCGCTCGCCCCTTTCCCCTACCCCTCCCCCGCTCCGGCGGGAGAGGGGTGTTTGGCATTGGCCAGTGTAGCGCCAGTGTCTCGCTCAGCTCAGTGGCTGAAGAGCCGCAGTGGCGTGTCGCGGTGCAGCAGAAATTGCAACGTCGGCGGTGTAGGCGGTGTGGCCGCTCCGCCCGGCGCCACGCCCGGCGCGCGATCCGTGGCGCTTGCGCGCATCTCCTCGGCTGACTCCTGGGACGCGTGCTCGGCGGGCGGCGTGGGGTCTCCATCGGGTGAGTGGTCGGATGGGCGGTCGAATGGTCGCATGGCGAGTTGCTCCCTCATGGCGCGTGATGTGGACGCGCGGTCGTAGCCCATCGGCGCCAGCGTGGTTCGCGCTGGCGCTGAGTCGCGATGGGCGAAGATGGTCGAGGAAGCGCTTCCTGATGTGTAGCTACTGCTGACTTGAATACCGCGCATGTGGGCGGCGGCGGAAGTCACAGCCCTGTGACTGTTCACGAGCCGAGCAAAGTACTACGCAAATTGACGTATACTGGTGGGCGTCTAGAGTAGGCGATAGTAGGCGATAGTAGGCGCCAGGCGCGCGACTATGCGGCGCGAGACGAACTGGCGCAACGAGAAAGCACGTTGAAGGCAAACTATGGGCGTCCCCACCCCAGATAAACCACTCGACCCGACGCTGCGCATGCGCGCCATCCCCGCACGGCCAGCGCCCGGCTTCTTGCGCTATGTCGCTGTGAAAGTACCAGAGGTCACGATCCTCTTCTGGATCGTCAAGCTGCTGACGACGGCGATGGGCGAATCAACCTCGGACTACCTGGTCTACCATATGGATCCCTATGTCGCGGTCGGGCTGGGCGCGCTGGGGCTGGTCGTCGCGCTGGTCTTGCAGTTCGGTGCGCGGCGCTACATCGCCTGGGTCTATTGGCTGGCCGTGCTGATGGTCGCCATCTTCGGCACGATGGCCGCCGACGTGCTGCACATCGTGCTGAAGGTGTCATACCTGCACTCCTCGATGTTCTTCGCATCGGCGCTGGTGGTCGTCTTCGTGGCGTGGTACGCCGCTGAAAAGACGCTCTCGATTCACAGTATCTACACCCCGCGCCGCGAGTTGTTCTACTGGGCGACTGTCATGGCCACCTTCGCGCTCGGCACCGCGCTCGGCGATCTGATGGCGACGACTGACCTGCTGGGATCATCCAGCCTCGGCTACCTGGGCGCTGGCATCCTCTTCGCCATCCTCTTCGCCATCCCCGGCCTGGCCTACTGGCTGCTCGGCCTCAATGAGATCGTCGCCTTCTGGTGGGCGTATGTCCTCACACGCCCACTCGGCGCCTCGTTCGCCGACTGGTTTGGCAAGCCGCGCTCGATCACTGGTCTGGGGTTTGGTGATGGGTATGTGTCGCTCGCGCTGGGCATCCTGATCGTCGGTTTCGTCGGCTACCTGGCGATCACCCGCAAGGATGTGCAGCAGGCATCAGGCGCCGCATCTATGCGAAAATAGGGAGGCGACGCGCCAGCCAGATCGCCAGATCACCAGTCGTTACGACGATCGCGGTCGTCGGGCGGGCTGGCGGGTGAGCGAAAAAATCGCGGCGCTCTCTCGTCATACATCAGGTCATACATCAGGTCAGGCGCCGGGTGATTGACCCGCCCGACCGCGCCGCCAAACTCGCGGCATCACAACGCACGACACGCTGATGGCGTTGGCGCGGCGTTCGCGCTCTGCCATCATGTCATCGTCCATGTCATCGTCATCCCGTCCGTCACGTCATCGTAAGGAGGACCGACCTATGCGTCTGGAAGCGGCGCGCCAGCAGCAGAACCCGCCTAGCGGCGCGCCACGTAGCGAGGCCTCACGAGGAGGACGCGGCGCGAATCCCTGGCGCGGAAGCCGGGCGAGCGCATTCTCCGCGGTACGGCTGGCGCTCCTGCGCTTGACGCATGGCCGGGCGCTGCTGGCGGCGGTGGCGCTGGGCATGCTGGTAGCGGTCACGCTGATCTGCACGGTGCCGCTCTTCAATTCGCTGATCGTGGACACCCAGCTCCAGCAGGACGTCAACACCACCGATCCCGCCGAGCGCAACGTGCAGGCGGTGGTGACGTCCGACGGCGTGACGCAGAAGATGCGCGCGCAGACCATCAAGCTGATTCCACAGCTGGGGCAACAGTATCTCAGCAGCTTCGTTGGCCCAGATCCCACCTACTTCTCCGTCTCCGCCGCGATGATCCTGCACAGCGCGGGCGCGAACACCTACGATCCGGTGAAAGGCCCCCAGGCGCGACTCCAGGCATGGGACTACACGACGGCCGCGCCACATATGGATTTTCTGGCTGGCAAGGCGCCCCAGAGCACGGCCAAGGGCGACACCATCCAGGTGCTGGTGACGAAAGAGATGGCCGACGACGCTGGCCTCAAAGTGGGTAGCCAGATCGCGCTGTGGGAGTATGGCGCTCACCAGAACCAGATCACCGGGCAGGTGGCCGGCATCTGGCAGCCCAAGGAGGTCACTGACCCCTACTGGAACGACCAGCTCTTCGACGCGGGCGGCACCACCACCTCACCGAAGGTCTATCCCGTCCTCATCACCGATGACGACTTCTATCGCACACTGAGCGCCTTCAGTGGGGTTGGGGTGAACCAGAACTGGATCTTCCGCACTAACCCTGCTACGATCAACGCCGCCAATATGGACGCCGTGCAACAGGATATGGCGCAGTTCCGCTCGCGCCTGAGCGGCGACACGCAGCCCATCTCTGGCGTGAGCGGCGTTGGCATCGTCAGCAGCCTGGATACGATCATCAGGGGGCTGGAGAAGCAGGAGTCGCTGCTGGCGCTGCCGCTCTATGTGGTGGTGGCGCAGGTGGTCGGGCTGGCGCTGCTCTTCGTGGTGGCGATGGCGGGTCTGCTGATCGAGGGCCAATCGGGCGAGATCGCCACCCTGAAGAGCCGTGGCGGCAGCGGCACGCAGTTGCTAGGCGTCTTCGTCACACAGGGGGTCATCCTCGGGCTGCTCTCGGCGGTCGTGGGCGCCTTCCTGGCGGCCCTGCTGGCCATCGCGCTGGTCAAGGCGTTCGTCCCAGCCAGCACGCTGGAGGGACTGCCGGTCGGCTCGATCTATCTGGCGCGGCTGGCCTCTCCGGGCGCGGTGATTGGCCCGGCGCTGCTGGGCGCGCTGCTGGGCGTGGGGGCCATTACGTTCTCCGCCTTCCAGACGGCGCGCATGGATGTGCTGGCCTTCCGCCGCGAGCAGGGGCGTCAGAGCCAGCAGCCCTTCTGGGCGCGCTACTACCTCGATCTGGCGCTGGCGGCGCTGTGCATCGTGGGCTACCTGGAACTGGATCAGTTCGGCGCCACCAGCGTGCGCGCGTCGCTGCCGGGCGGGGCATCCAGCCCGCTGCTGCTAATTACCCCGGCGCTGCTGCTGCTGGCGGGCGCGCTGATCACGCTGCGGCTGGCGCCGCTGGCGGCGGGACTGGGCGAGCGGCTGGCGGCGCGCGGGCGCGGCTTTAGCGCGATGCTGGCGCTGGCGCAGGTCGAGCGCACACCAGCCAAATACCTGCGCATGACGTTGCTACTGACGCTGGCCGTCGGGCTGGGCATCTTCGCCATCTCCTATAACGCCTCGCTCCAGCGGAACGTGAGCGATACCGCCGCCTACACCGCCGGCTCGTCGCTGCGACTGACCCAGCGCTTCACTGAGGATCAGAAGTTCTCGCAGACGGTGGAGACGGCCTATCAGGGGCAGCCGGGCGTCAAGGCGATCTCTCCGGTCTATCGCACCGTGGCCTTCACCAGCGCCGATCTGGGAGGCGCTCCGCTGGGGCTGCTGGCAGTTGATCCCGACAGCTTCAGCCGCGTCGCCAATCCCGTTTCGTGGCGTTCCGACTACGCCAGTGAGTCGCTGACACAGCTGATGCAGGGTATGACCAGCCACACGAGCGCGCAGTCGGGTATCTCGCAGCCGATCTGGGCGCTCGTCAGTCAGAATTTCGCCAGCCAGAACAGCCTGAACGTCGGCGACCGCTTCGCCCTGACGCTCAACGAGAACGTATTTGGCTCGACCAACTTCGTGGTCGGCGCGATCATCTCAGACTTCCCGACGCTCTACCCGAACCAGTATCCCGCGGGCTTCGTCGTCATCGGCCAGACGGGCTTCTATCAGGCAGTGAAGGCAGGCAATCCGGGCGCGGGAATCGTGCTGGGACCGAATGAATACTGGACACTGACCGATGGCAACGCCGCGCACGAGGCCGCCTTTACCCACTATGTCGCCGAGCATCCCGAGCTGGATACCGACAGCGTGCTGAGCCTGCGCGATCAGCTGGCGAGCGGGGAGTCGAATCCCGTTAGCTCAGGCATGCGTGGGCTGCTGCTGATCGGCGCGATCATGGCGGCGCTGCTGGCGGTGCTGGGCGCCATCATCCAGTCGGCGCTGGCGGCCCGGCAGCGCGCCACGCAGTTCGCGGTGCTGCGCACGCTGGGCGTGGGCAACCGCGACCTGACCCAGATTCTGCTGAGCGAGCAGAGCGTCGTCTACATCTTCGGGCTGGTCGGCGGCACCGTGCTGGGCGCGCTGTTGGTGACGGCCACGCTGCCCTTCCTGCAGTTTAGCGAGAGCAGCGTGAACGCCGCGCAGTTGGGAACACCGCCCTACGTGCTGACCACTGACCCGCACGCGCTGGGGTTCTTCTACCTCGCGCTGGTGGTGGCGTTCGTGGTGGCTCTGCTGATCGCGGCGCGCTACGCGGCGACGGTGGGCCTGGGCCGCGCGCTGCGCCTGGGCGAAGACTAGCCGCTCCTTGCCTCCTGCTCACCCCCGCTTCGTGTAGAAGGGGGGCTGGGGGGTGAGGTTCCCGTAACATTATTCAGAGAGGATCGAGCGCCGTGGCGGACGTATTGGTCGAGAGTCATAACCTGGTTAAAATCTACCGCAGCCACGATCTGGAGGTCGTCGCGCTGCAGGGGCTGGATCTGCGTGTGCCACAGGGCGAGATGCTGGCGCTGGTGGGGCCATCGGGCGCGGGCAAGAGCACGCTGCTCAATATCCTCGGCGGGCTGGACGACCCCAGCGCGGGCCGCTGCGAGGTGGCCGGTGTGGA
>JAICVT010000157.1 GCA_025935235.1 Ktedonobacterales bacterium
CGTATCTGCGTGGGGCGCGCCCAGACCCGCAGCGCCTGCCCAACCGGCGCGGCGCGACGATAGCGGATCTCCAGCCGCGCGGTCATCATCCACTTGCCCGCGAAGACAGCGGCGCGGCTGAGGGTTTCATCGAGCATGGTGGCCAACACGCCGCCGTGCAGCACGCCAGGGAAGCCCTGGAAGCGCTCGTCGGGGGTGTACTCCGCGACGATCTCGTCGCCCTCGACTCTGAAGACGAGCGCCAGCCCATGCGGATTACGTCCGCCGCAACCGAAGCAGGCCTGGTAGCCGCTGCTATCATTGAGTATGCGCTCGTCAATGTGCGTCTCGCCGTGTGTGTTATCGCTCATGCCTCACTCGTTCCCTCCAGACGCTTCACGCAACAGCGCTCTTCGCATCAGTCTTGCCGCATCGCATCGTAGTACGACGTATCAGAGATCAGTCTCCGTCGGCAGGCTATCCTGCGGCGGCACGGGCCGCTCTGGCGTCGCAATCCCCGGCGGGCTGATGCGGTGGGCCGCCCGATCGAGCGCGCCCCGCAGCGCCTCCTCAGCCTCGATGCCGAGGCTGTTGGCCAGAACCAGCGTCACGAAGAGCGTGTCGCCCAACTCCTCGCTCAGAGCGCGCTGAGCCTCGCCCGCTTTGATCTGCTTCGGCCCGTGCGTCTGGTTGACCGCGCGCGCCAGCTCGCCACACTCCTCGAAGAGGCGCGCCAGGTTGGCGAGCGGTGGCCAGTAGCCGCCCAGCGCCAGAATCGCGGCGTCCACCGCGCGCTGCGCCTCGGCCAGCGACATCACGGCGGGGCGCTGGCTCGCCAGATCAGGTTGATCGCCCATGAATTCGCCTCCTGTCGGCGTGAGGGGCGCGACCCTCATCCCCAGCCCCTCTCCCGCCTCGGCGGGAGAGGGGAGCCGATCGCGCGCCTCACGGCAGCGAGACGCGGCGCCCTGCGGGATCGGCTGATTCGCCCTCCGCATTCTCCGCGTCGCTGAGCCGCGCCAGGCCGTCGCGCGCCAGGCCCTCCACCAGCATGCGCAGCCAGGGCAGGTCGTCCTCGGCATGATAGTCGGGCTTGACCAGCGGTCCCAGTTCGCCCAGGCTGAGCGAGGCGCCCGGAGCCAGCGCCCGGAGCGCCACAATGATGCGCCCGCGATAGTAGCGTGTCGTGCTGGTGAAGGGCTGCGCCTGCCGCCGACGCGGCGTAGTGTAGGGCGCGGCGCCCTCCGCGACGCGCGCTTCTGTCGAAGCAGACCCCGCCGCTGAGGCGCGCTCAGCGCGCAGGCGGGCCAGCGCCTCGCCCGACGGAAACAGCGTTACCGCCGCGACCTCCGCCCAGGCCGCACAACAATCGCGCAGCGGGCAGCGCTCACAGGCGGGGCGGCGGGCGACGCAGATCGTCGCACCGAGGTCCATCAGCGCCTGCTGCCAATCATAGGCGCGGCCTGGCGGCAGCGCCCACTCGGCCAGCGCCAGCGTCTCGCGTGCGGCGCGCTCTCCGCTCGGCCAGACGGCCGGCTCGACGCCGCGCAGGATGCGCCAGAGCGTGCGGCGGATGTTCGTATCCACCGTGGCGATCGGCGCGCCAAAGGCGAAGGCGGCCACCGCGCCCGCCGTATAGCGCCCGATGCCCTTGAGGCGCATCAGGTTGTCGAGCGCGCTGGGAAGCTGCCCGCCAAAGTCGCGCTGGGCCTGCCGCGCCACCTCTTGCAGCCGCACCGCGCGCATGTTGTAGCCCAGCCCGGCCCACGCGCGAATCACGTCGGCGGTTGGCGCCTCGGCCAGCGCCGCCAGCGTCGGAAAGCGCTCCAGAAAGGCCAGATACTTCGGGATGACGCGCTCGACCTGCGTCTGCTGCAGCATCACCTCAGAGACGAGGATGGCGTAGGGGTCGCGGGTGGCGCGCCAGGGCAGGCCAGCGCGCCCCTCGCGCGCATACCACGCCAGCAGCGCGGCGTGCGCGTGGGCGCGGCGCCGCTCGGCGTCATCCGCTGTGGGAGCGGCCTCGCCGGTGCGCTGCTGGTCATCGCCCGCTGGCTCATCGCCCGCCGAGGGCTGGCTGGTTGTGGCGCGTGTGTGCTGACTGGTCACAGCGGCAGTGTATCACGCGACCTCACCCCCCGACCCTCTCTCCCACGGGGCGAGGGGGAGAGGTTCCGCCGAATCAGAACTCCTCGACCTGCGTATCGGGCGTGGCGCGCTCAGGCGCGCTCTCGGCTGGATTGGCGGGGTTGGCTGAATTGGCCGCGTCGGGCGCGGGCGACTCGGCTGGCTCCTCGACGATGCGGATGTGGCTGCGATCGCGGCCAGCGCCGACGTGCGGATGTGGGCCGCCGCTGGCGCCGCGCCCCGATGACTCGCCCGCGATGTCGCGTGCGACGGCCTGAAAGAAGCGGCTGACGCGATTCCAGCGTGGTGGGAAGGTATCGGCCCAGAAGCGCTCCTGCCCCACCTGACCGACCGCAATCGCCTCATAGGTGCGGCCTGCGAAGCCATATTCGATGCGGGTGATGGGCGTGCGCACCAGCCGCAGCCGCCGTGAGATGACGCGCCGCTCGCCCGCGTCCTCCGTGGCGAGAGCGGGCGCCGCCTCGCGCGTGGCGGGGATGCGCTCGTCATAGGCGCGCTTGAGTTCCAGCGCTGCGCTCCAGACACGCTCTGGCACACCGCTGGGAACTGGGCCGCTCAGCTCAGCCTCGGCGCCCTCCCAGACCTGCTCGCCCTCGCTGCGCTGGAGCATCTGGTCGGTCACCCAGCTCGCCGCTTCGGGGTCGGTCGGCGGTAGCACACGCGAGCGGATGCGCGTGTCGAAGCGCCGCACGACCTGCCGCTGGCGAATCACGAAGCCAGAGCCAGCGCACGATGGGCATGGCTCATAGGTCGTGCCGTGGCAGACCGCGCAGACGACCTTGCCGTTATTGCAGACGCACGGCAGCGCGCCATTCACGCAATCGGGGCAGGCAATCGTCTTGCCCGAGGCCGGGGCCAGTGGCGCCCAGTCAGCGGATGGCGGCAGCGGCGCGCCGTAGTCCTGGCGCAGGCGCTCGGAGAGATCAGCCAGCCGCTCCACGGCGTTCTGTGCGAAGCGCTCAGCGTGTACCTGCATGTAGCTCTTGGCGGCGCGCGCCTGGCGCTCGGCGGCGGGATCCGCGATGCGCCCGCGACCTCGGCAGCGCGGGCAGACCTGGCTGCCACGGCCACGGCACTGCGGGCAGGCTGTCATCCCCTTGCCCTCGCAGTGCGCGCAGGCGCGATGCCCCGACCCGTGGCAGCGCTCGCACATCGCGCGCATCGCCGAGCCAGCGATCGGTTCACGCCGCTCGCCCGCCTCGATCTCTGGCATAGATGGGAAGCTATAATCCCAGACCGGCAGGATGGCGCTCGGCGCGGGCGGAATCGTTCCGGTGTACGGCTCGGTGGCGTCGCTCAGACTGCGCGACTCGCCGCGCTCGCGCAGTTCGATGCGCCAGATGTCGGCGTCCTTGAGCGCGATATGCGTCATCGCGGTGGGCAGGTCAGGATCAACCAGAAAGTCGCGCTTGACCCAGCGGCGCACCAGCGCGCGGGCGCGCAGTTCGTGCGGGTGTGGATCAACCGGCATCGGCGCGGCGGGCGCTTCGGCGGCCTCGTTCCAGAGCGTCGCGGCATGCTCGGCGGCCTGCCGCACGCGCTCGCCCAGCTCGCCCATGTTCTCGCGGAAGACGCGCACCATCTCGCGACCCTGCGCTTCCAGCTCATCAGACAGGTCTTCATAGGCGCGCTGCCACTGGTCCGGCAGATCGCCAGGCATCACGCCGGGCGGGTTGGGCGCCTGATTGGACGACTGTCGCTGCTCACGCCGGGCGCTCAGGTCCACCGGGTCGGGCGGAGCGTCGTGCTGTCCAATCGTGTTCTTGTCGTCTGTTCGCTCGCCATCGTCGGCCATGACCTATGCCTCCCCGGACCTGTTTGCTGGTATGGGCTGATCTCGTTTATCGCTCGTCCTCTGGCGCCGTGAGGGGTGCGGCGCTGCCCTCATCGCTGCTTTCGTCGCTCGCCGAAGCGGACGGGAATATCATCGGGGCGTTCCATACGGCGCCAGAGGTTTTACGCCTCACGCCCGTGCGCGGTTGCGTCCGACGCGAGATCCGCGCGCCGCGTTGGGCGACGCCGTGAGCGGCGAATAGATGGCTACCAGCGGCCTCTGCTGCCGCCTCCGCCTCGGCGTCCGCCTGGGCGCGCTCAGCCGTCATCACCTCGGCGGCGAACAACGAGGCGCGCGCGACGAGCAGCCCGGCCCGGCCAGCCAGCGCCGCCAACGTCGCCTCGCTCTGCCCGGCCAGCGGGCCTGCTGGCTCGCCAGCGGCGGAATCACCCAGCGCGGCCAGCGGCAGACGCCCGCCAGCGGCCTCCACACGTGCTCGCGCCTGCTCGGCCAGCGCATCGAGCCAGCGCGGCGCGCACAGCCCCAGCCCTTCCACCCACTCCGGCGCGGGCGCGCCCTCGCGCGCTGCCTGTGCGGCCAGCGCGCCGACTGTGCGCGCCAGCTCGCCGCGGGTGAAGCTGTGCAACGCGGCCTGCGCCTCTAGCGGGGCGATGCGCCCGCGGCGCTCTACCTCGCCGAGCAACGCCGCCAGATCGAGCGCCGCCAGTCGCGCGGGATAGTCGTCGTAGGCGCGCAGCAGCGTGGTGACGAGCGCTGGCGCGCTCAGCGTCTCATCGCGATACCACAGGAAGGGATAGCGCCGCTCCAGCGCGCCAAACGCCGCCCGCGCATCCTCCGGCGCGGCCACCACCAGCGGGATGGCGCCATCCAGCGCGAGCAGCTTGCGCGCCTTGCGCTCGCGATAGCCGGGACGCCAGTAGCCCGCCACCTCCAGATAGACACGCCGCTGGTCGCGAGTCAGCGCGAAATCGGGTACGAGGATCGTTTCGCCAAACAGCAGCGGCTCTGGCTCGCGCTCCAGACGCCAACCCGCCGTCTCGCCCGCGCGCTCCAGCGCCGTAAAGTCCTCGTAGAGCTGGCGTTCGAGCTGCGAATCGAAGGCGAGATCATCGCTGAGCGCGGCGGTCTCAGCCTCCAGCGTCTCGGCGCGCAGCAATCGCAGCAGACGGTCGTCGAGCGTGAAGGTGAACGGATTGCCGCGCAGATAGACGGTGGCCCAGCCGCTCATGCCGCCATCGGCGATGGTCCCCGCTGCGCGCCGGTAGCCCAGCAGCGCGCGACACAGCCGCGCCAGCCGCTCGCCATACTGGTTGGGCGCGCCCACCAACTCCTGCGGGCCATACAGCGTCACGATCAGCGGGATAGCCGCCGCGTCGAGCGAGCGCGGCGCGGGCTGGATGTAGGCCGCCGGGCGCTCGGCCACCCGCGCCAGTGGCCGCCGCTCCTCCAGGTCGCCCCGCGCGACATGCTCAACCGACTCGAAGGCGACCTCGTAGTTGACGCCGATGCGCCGCGCCAGGAAGCAGATGCGCTTGATGACCGCGCCCAAGCCCCCGCCGGAGCCGCGCGCCGCCTCCGGCGTGACGCGCCACTCGACCTGCGACGCGCTGGTCAGCAGCGCCTCGACCGCGCGCTGGTTGTAGCGCGCCGCCAGCTCCGCCGCGTCGGGCGGCATCTCGGTGATGCGTCGTAGCCGCGCCTCGCGGAGATCATCCAGCGCCAGCAGCGTATCCAGCGTGGCCCGCGCAACGCCCAGCGAGGCGGCGAACTCGTCTAGCCGCGCCTCGCGCTCGGCGCCGGGCAGGTAGCCACCGCTGGAAGCCTGCGCGAAGTCGTAGAGCGCCAGCCGCAGCGCCGTGGGCGAGGTGACGCCGCGCTGGGCCAGCGCCGCCGCCTCAGCCTCGCTCGCCGTGGCGGGCCACGTCGCGCCCTGCCAGCTATACCAGTCGCCCAGGCAGATGCTCAGGCTGCGCGCTAGCCGGTAGTCGCCGATCAGCTCGGCGGGCCGATCATCCGGGAAGTCGGCGCGTCGCTGTCCCAGCCACGCTTCGTAGAGCGCGATCAGCGCCGCCAGCTCGTCGCGCAGGTCGCGCGGTCGCAGCAGGCGCGGCGCGAGGTAGACGCGCCCATCGCGCCGCGTGAAGCTCTTGGGGACATCGGCCAGAGCCAGTCGCATCGTCGGTCATCCCTGCTTTCGTCGGCGTTTGTCGGTGGCGGGCGCGTGGGAGACGGGCGGGTAAACCCGCAGCTAAGGGCGTTCCGCCGCCAAGCCCGCCTGCGCGGGCTGGGAAGCATCGTGCCGTCTCCGAGCCTGCGGAGGCAGGCTTCGCGGCCGCAGGCCCGTAGCTGCGGCTTCAGCCGCCCGTAACCTCGCCCAACCAGATAACGTCATCATGGCCGCGACCGCGCCTGCCCCTTGCGGCGCTGGGCCACGTCTTCCTCGGTCGTGCCCTCGGTCACCAGCTCATAGAGCGTGGCGCGCGTCGCCTTGGGGCGCAGCACCCGCCCCAGCCGCTGGATGTACTCGCGGCGCGTGGCGTTGCCGCTGACGATCACCGCCACGCCGCAATCGGGGATGTCTACCCCCTCGTTCAGCACCCGCCCGGTCACCAGCTTGGTGAAACGCCCCGACCGGAAGCCCTCCAGAATCAGGCGGCGCTCCTCGGCGGCGGTGCGATGCGTGATCTGCGGGATGGCGAAGCGCTCGCTGACCTCGGCCACCAGTTGATTGTATTCGCTGAAGACCAGCACGCGCTCATCGCGATGCCGCGCGAAGATCTCCTCCAGCAGCGTCAGCTTGGCAGGCGCGTTGAGCGCCAGCGCGCGCGACTCGCGCCATGCCAGCATGGCAGCCCGCGCCTCCGGATCGCGAGCGCTGGCCCACAGCACCTTGCGCTGGAAATCCTCCGGCGAGGCGATCACCAGATGGCGGCGCGCCACGAAGCCGCGATAGGTCGCGCGGTCGGCCTCATAGCGCGCGCGGTCGGCGTCCGAGAGCGTGACCGCCAGCCGCTCGACGGTGTAGTCGGCCAGATAGCGCGCGGCGGCCAGCTCCTGTGGATGGCGACGATAGACCTCCGGCCCGATCAGCCGCTCCAGCGCCAGATGCTCCTGGTCGGCGCGCTCTGGCGTCGCGCTCAGCCCCAGCCGCAGCGGCGTGTAGGCGCCCTCGGCAATCTGGCGATAGGTCGGCGCGGGCAGATGGTGGCACTCGTCGAAGACCAGCAGGCCAAAGTGGCGCAAGACATCGGGCCGCAGTTGCGCCGACTCATAGGTGATGATGGTGATTGGCGCGATCTCGTGGTCGCCGCCGCCAAAGACGCCGATGGCCGTAGCGGGCGCGCCCAGCGCCTCGCCCAGCGCGCGCCGCCACTGGCCCAGCAGATCAATCGTCGGCACGACCACCAGCGTCCACAGCCCCACATCGGCGATGGCTAGCGCGCCCAGAAACGTCTTGCCCGCGCCCGTCGGCAGGATCACCACGCCCCGGCTGCCCGCCGCGCGCCATGTGATCAGCGCCTCCTCCTGATAGGGACGCGGCTCCAGCGTCGGCCGCGGCGTGAAGGGCAGCGCGGGCCGCTCGTCAAACGCGACGCGCACAGGGCGACTCCCCGCCGCCAGCAGCGCTGCCTTCACCTCGGCGAAGTCGCTGGGGCGAAAGCGCAGGCAGCCGCCGCGCCGGTCAGGCCGCAGCCGCGCGCCTAGCGACGCCGCACGCGCGCCGAGCAGCGCCCGTAGCAGCGCCGCGTCATCCAGCCCCGCCAGCGCGCGTGGGGGAACCAGCGCCAGGTCGCGCCCGCGCCACTCCACCGTCACCGCGTCGGCTCGGGCCTCGTCCGCGCGCTCGTGGTCGCGTTCGTCATCGCTCATGGTCGTCTCATCCGCTACTCGATCACGCATCCTCACGGATGCATTCTATCGCGGATGTCGGAGAACGGCGGCGCCTCGCCCAATCCCTGACTCGGCTCGCGCTCGAGCCCAGCCGTATCAGCCAGCGCACGCTCGGCCAGGGCGACTACCCGCGCCACGCTGACGCCATCCAGGCAGGCATAGCCATACGCGCAGGTGGGGCAAGTCAGCGCGCCAGCGGGACGACACGGCACTTGATGGATCGCCAGCTCGTGCGGCCCATGCGGCGGCGGCCCATATGCCTCCGGATTGGCGCCGCCGAAGATCGTGACGGACGGCGTGGCCATCGCATAGGCGATGTGCGCTGGCCCCGAATCGTTGGTGACCAGCAGCGCCAGCCGCGCGATGACCGCGCCGAGCGTTGGCAGGCTCGTCCGCGCGGTCAGATCGAGGCAAGGGATGCGCGCCTGCCTGGCCAGCGCGGCAATGCGCGCCGAGGCGGGGGCGGCTTCGGCGTCGCCCAGCAGGATCAACGCGCCACCCAGCCGCGCATACAGCTCGGCGCCGACCGCCGCGAAGCGCTCTGGCGGCCAGCGGCGAGCGCGATCACGCGCGCCAGCATGCATCCCCAGCAGCGGCCGCTCCACGCCAGCCAGCAGCGCCTCCGCCTCGGCGTGGTCGGCGGGCCACAGCGGAAACTCGGTCGCCTCGCCCTGTGGCGCGGCGCCCAGAAAGGTGGTCAGCGCCAGCGCGCGCCGCGTCTCGGAGCCGCGCTCGGCGATCGGCAGCGCGGCATCCAGCCGCCCCGGCGCATCGCCCAGGCGGATGAATCCAGCGGTGGCGCGCGCGCCGAGCAGCAGCGTGAAGGGATTGGAGTGAACGCCCGACCCCTGCATCTGGATCGCCAGATCGAAGCGCTCAGCCTGCATGGCGGCGAAGAACGCGGTGGCGCGCCGCGCATCGAAGAACTGCTCGGCGATGCCCGGAAAGCCGGGGAAGGCGACGAAGCGATCCACCTGGGGCGAGCGCTCGACCAGCGCGCGCAGCAGCGGCAGCGCGATCAGCGTGATCTCGGCGGCGGGCAGGGCAGCGCGCAGCGCGCGGAAGGCGGGCGTGGCGCAGAGGAAGTCGCCGATGCGCGAGGCCCGCAGCAGCGCCAGCTTGTGCGGCGGCGCTGGCAGGCGACTCAGCAGCCCCGGCGCATCCCAGCCCGCGCTCGCGGGTGTCGGAGCGGATGTCGGCGGCATGGCGCTCTACCTCGCCTGAGCCACTGGCGAGGAGTCATCGCCGCCCAACGCCGGATTGGGGGATTCGGGGGATTCCGTGAATGGCGTGACGTAGCGCGCCACCATCTCCGGCAGCAGCTCGAGCGCGTGGCCATCCACCGCGCCGCGCGCGTTGAGCGTGGTCGTCGGAACCTGCGAATAGTAGGTCAGCGAGGGCAGGATGCCGCAGCCGCCCCAGCGCCGCATCAGCAGATTCTGCACCAGCGCCTCCTCGCCGGAGTGGTAGCGTGGCAGCCGCCGCCAGAAACCGAACCCGCCGACCGCCAGCAGCTTGCGCCGGTCGTAGAGGATGCACGACGCCAGCCACGCGACTTTGTAGCGCAGCGTTTGCTCCGGCGCGAGCCGCCGCGCGGCGTGGTAAGCGTTGGCGGCGCGGTGTAGCTGCCAGCGCTCCCAGGCGGGCGAACCCGGCTCGACCACCTCTGGCCGCACCGGCCCCTCCCACGCCGCGACGATCTGCTGCTCAGGCCGCACATCGTCGCGATGCGAGAGTCCCGACGGGAAGGCGCCGACGAAGCCGCAGCCCTCCGTGCGCAGCGTCGCCAGCAGCCGCTGGACGACGGGCGGCTCCATCAGCACGTCGTCATCCAGAAAGAGGATCGCGTC
>JAICVT010000436.1 GCA_025935235.1 Ktedonobacterales bacterium
ACACACTGAGCCAACACCCTTGAGGTGTGCGCGCCATCGCGCACTGAGGAAGGAGAGAACGTCCTGTTGCTAGGAATCACCACGGCCAGCCGCCGCAAGATGTATGCCCAAGCACGGAATCTGGCGCCAGCCGCGCTGAACCCTCGCCCAGGCTCCGCCAGCGAGTCCAGGGGCGAGGGATCAGCGGATGAAGCGAGCTACCGGCGCGAGAGCAGCGCGAACAGCGACGAGACGCCCGCGCCGTAGGTCAGGTGCGCGCTGAGGTCGCGCAGCAGGGTTGGCCGGTCGTAGTCCCAGATCGGCTTGTAGAGCTGCGCCAATGGCAGGATGACATAGCTCGCGCCGAAGACCAGCGCACCAAAGGGCGGGCCAGCCAGCGCTCGCGGCAGCCGCTGGAACGGCGTGGACCCGATCACCAGCCCGAACAGGCTGCCCCAGGCCATGCCATAGCCCCAGTGGACCACGTCGCTGGTCAGCGTGGCATAACGGCTGGGCAGCGGGCGCTGCAGCAGACCCTCGTAGAGGCGCTTG
Organism: Ktedonobacterales bacterium; assembly: GCA_025935235.1. Taxonomy (GTDB): domain Bacteria; phylum Chloroflexota; class Ktedonobacteria; order Ktedonobacterales; family JADMIN01; genus JAKAIY01. Next base: position 532 of record JAICVT010000436.1, read on the forward strand.
CCCACCTGGCCAGGCGTGGGCGCTTGATCCCACTGCTCCAGGCCAGGTGAGAACTCCCACTGGGCCAGCCCCTGATCGCCGCCGCCCCGGCGAAAGCGCACATACTTCACCGCATCCATCATCGCTGTGCCGACGAGTCCCGCAAGCGCGCCCCGCGCTGTGGCGCCCACCGGCGTCATGCGCTTGCCCGTTGGCTTGCTCATTGGCTTGCTGGCCTGCCCTGCCATCGTCGCTCTGCTCCTTCTATTCGGCGCCCTGCCCGCAACCTGCCCGCAACCTGCGCTTCGCCTACGGCTGATCGAGCGGGTGATCGGGACCGAGGTCCATGCCCGTCTGCTCAGACGGATAGTTGATGCTGGTATCCGTCTCGTCGCCTGAGGCGTTTAGCGTGCGCTCCGACTGGCTCAGTCGGTCGGGATTGCGCCCCATGCCCGTGGCAGGTGGCATGGCAATGGGCGAATTGAGCGTGCCGGGGATGCCATTGGCGCGGCCCGCGCCCGCGCTCGTGGCGCCGCCAGAGTCGCGGGTCTGCCGCATGGACTGCATGACGGCGCTCTGGACGGTGGGCGCCACCGACGCATCCAGGTTGATGCCATCCGCCTGGAACTGATACAGCACGGCGTCGGCGAGATGATGCTCCAGCCAGGACGACATATCCCACTCGTCGCGCAGGTTGGCGCGGGCCGCCTGAATCGTGTCGGTATCGCCGTAGGCCTGCGCGGCGGCGATCAGCGCGCCATAGGCGGCAATCTCCATGTGCTCGACCATGTAGTCGTCGCGCGCCATCTTCACCAGCGGATCACTCCGCGCGCCACCAGCCGCGCCCATCAGGCTACCGGCCAGCTTCGCGCCGACCGACTGCATGCCCGATGGCTTGGCCTGGAAGGCGTTCAGACAGTCGGACATACGCTGCTCATGCATGTGTGTCTCGTCCAGATGCTGCTGGATGCGCGCCTGGATCTGCGGGTAGCGTTCGGTGTCCTTGACCTGACCTTCGAGTGTTTGCGCTATCTGTTTTTCCATCGCATAGGCGTCTTGTAGCCAATCAATCAATTTCGCGCGCAGATCGTCGGATTGAGCCATTCGTTGAACCTCCTGTTCGCAACACAGATCGCGTGTCCTGTCTGTCGCCCTGTCTCGTGCGGGCCGTTTAGAACGCCTGTTGTCTCGCGCCACGACAGCGGTGGCTCCGATTGGCGGGGGAGAAGGTGAGGAAACGGCCCGGAAACAACGATGGCCGATCATCCCTGATCGGCCACAGCCGGTGTTCCGTATAGGCGCCGAGACGGGACGCCTGCCGCGTCAGCAAGGCGCAACCTCGTGGGCTGCGTACCCGCTGATGCGGCAGATACGTCCGGCTCGCGCGCTTGCGCCTCCATGCGCGTATGACCACTCATCCTTGTCTGGCGTCGTATCCGCCCAGCGTGACGGCGCTGGGACGGCGTGACGGCGCCAGTAGCGGCCACAGCGCCATACAGTCCACAAGTTCCATGCCAGATGTCGCGCGCGCCTGACCCAATCCTATCGGCTCATGGCAAACACGCCGACAAACACGCTGGCAGAAAAGAGGAGGGCAGAAAAGATTGAGGCCCAGCCGCCCCGTGGGCGTCTCGACGGGCGGGTAAACCCGCGGGCTAAGGGCCTCTGGCCGCGAAGCCTGTCTCCGCAGGCTGGGATGCGGAAGGGCCTTCCATAGCGCGCGGCGGCCCATCCGGCTCCCCTCTACCGCACAGCGGGGGAGGGGCTGGAGGTGAGGTTCCGCGCCTACTCAGGCGACCGGAACCACGTCTGGAACTGCGCCAGCAGCATCGGGTCGCCCTTGATCTTGAGCTTGCCGCTGATGACCGCCGACATCGGGTTCAGCTCGCCGCGCAGCAGCCGCAGCCAGTCGCCAGAATCCACGGTCGCCGTGGCGTTGGGACTGTCGGCGGCGCCGGGGCCACAGGTCAGCGCGCCATTGGCGATCTCCATGTGCCAGACGCCCTCTTCCTGGCCGGTGAAGTTGAACTGGATGGTCTTGTTCACGTTGGCCGCGCGCTCCGGCAGAAACGCCTGCTGAAGTCCGGCGAACGACTCCGCGATCGTGCTGGGCTGATCCGCCATAGCTTCACGCTCCTCTCCGCTGATTCCACTGGCGCCTCGCGCTCCCCTGAACGACGGGTTGACGCGCTCAGGTCGCTCTGGCCGCCACGATAGCACACCAGCGCTCGCCCGCGCTACGCCTGCCTCCGTCCGCCACGGCGCCAGCGCTTGCCAGATGCGCTACACTAGCGCGTGTTGACACCTCCGACGGGTGTTCGTGGCAGACAGGGGGAGGACACGATGGAAGGCTCGCGCTCGGCCCAGGTACGGCGCGTCGGCGGCGCGTTTCAGGCGCTGGCGGCGCTCTGCCTCGTCATTGGCGCGCTGATCGGCTGGGTAGCGCCACGCGCGGGCGGGGGCTTCGTGGCGTCGCTCAGCGCCCCGGTGGCTGGCTCCGGCGTAGACTCGAATACCTTTCTGGGCGCGGCGCTGACCACGCTCGGCGTGATCGTCGCCATCCTGATCGGCTACAACGTCGCGGGCTTGCAGACCGCCGGGCAGCTCATGTCGCTGGCGCTGGCCCGCGCCATGCTGCTCTCGCTGGCGCCTTTCCTCCTCTGCTGGACGGCCACCACTGGCGTCGGGCTGATCTATCTGCTGGCCCCGCCGCGCTACATGGGGCAACTCTGGCAGATGCTGCTCTGGTTCGCCGCCGTCGTGCTCTTCATGCTGGGCTACCTCTGGATGCTGCCGTGGCGGCTCTCAGGCGAATACGCCGCGCGCTGGGCGGTGGACGACCTGCGCAACATCCCGATCGAGGACTGG
>JAICVT010000587.1 GCA_025935235.1 Ktedonobacterales bacterium
CCATCGTGCAAGAGATTTTCACGGCCCTGCTCTTTGCCGCCAAACCGGGCTACATGCGCTGGATGCAGCAGGCGCACCAGGAACTGCAACTACGGATCTGACAAAGTCGAACTAAGAGTGCGTTTCAAAACTCGCTGGCGGCGGGTCCTGCCGCCGAACAGCCCCACCCGGTGCTCGCCGAAGAGCGCCGGTCACGGGGGTCGGCTCCGCGCCGGGCGGGGCGGCCCCGTTCGGCGTCACCCGCGTGCGCGAGTTTTGAAACGCACTCTTAGTTCGACTTTGTCAGATCCGTAGTTGCAGTTCCTGGTGCGCCTGCTGCATCCAGCGCATGTAGCCCGGTTTGGCGGCAAAGAGCAGGGCCGTGAAAATCTCTTGCACGATGGCGCGGACGGCCGGAAAGGTCAGGTGGGCCGCTCCGCGGCGCATCCGCTCGTGTTGGATGTACGCGTGGGCCACGGCCGTCAGCGCGACGTGATGGTGCCAGCCGGGGTAGGTCCGGCCCTCGAAATGATCGAGCCCCAGCTCGGACTTGAGTTCCTGATACTGCTGCTCGATCGCCCACCGCTGATGGGCCAATTCGACGAGCTGCCGTAACCCGGTTTTGGCGGGCAGGTGGACCAAGTAGTACTTGAGATCGCCATCCGCCTCCTGTTCGCAGAGCAGCCAGACCTCGGGGGCGAGCCGGCCGACTCGCCACCCCCGTGCCGGCGTCACCCGCATCGCCGCGAATCGCGCCCGTCGGGAGGGCTGGCGGCCGTTGCGCCAGCGGACCCAGCGCCACGCGGATGGGGGCAGCTGCTGCGCGATCTCGGCGACGCTCATCGGCCGGTCCGTCGGGGCGACCCGCCGAGCCGTGCGAGGCCGGCCCTGGCCATCGGCGCGCGGAGGGCGGGTCAGCAGACGCGGCCGCTGGCGAAAGACCGTCAGCGTCGACGAGACCCCCAGCGCATACGCCAGCCGCAGCCGATGGAGCGCCGCGCGCAGCACGGTAACATCGCCAAATTCCGCATCGCCAATCACGGCGGTGAGCTCGAAGCCGGCGGCGCGCACCTGCCGCAGCAAGGTCAACGCGTGGCGCCACTTTTCGCCAAACGTCACCGTCGCCGGAATCCGGCCGCGTTGCCGCGCCTCGGTGGTGAGCCACGCCTCGGGCAGATACAACGTCGCGCCCAGAAACCAGGCGCGCACGCCCGTCCAGAGCGCCACCGTCGTGGCGACCTGGCAGTTGGCAATCTTGCCCAGCGCCCCACAGTATTGGCGCGCGACGCCCACCGAGCGCGCGCCCTGCTTCGGGAAGCTGGTGCCATCGAGAATCAGGACCCCGCGCCGCTCCGGCACGATCGCCCGCAGCCGGCGCCACACGCGGTCTGCCTCCCACGGCGCGTGGGTAATGAAGTGCTGAAACGCTTGATACGCGACCGGCTCGGTGACCCGAGCCAGCATCGCTTGCATCGACTTCCGCTCGCTGTCGCTGAAGACGCCCTGGACGTAGCTGCGCAACGACAACAACTGCGCGCGGTGCCCGAAGCAGCTCTTGAACTGCTCGAGCCAACGCACGAGTCGCTGGAGGCGCGCCGTGGCCGTCTGGTCGACCACCGTCCGGCACCGTACCAGACGACGACGACCAGTACAATGTCCTCAATTTAGATCACGCAGAGAAACCGAACAGTTTTAGCGATCTGACAAAGTCGAACTAAGAGTGCGTTTCAAAACTCGCGCACGCGGGTGACGCCGAACGGGGCCGCCCCGC
>JAICVT010000388.1 GCA_025935235.1 Ktedonobacterales bacterium
ATGCGCGATGCGCGAGATGGCGCGGCGCAGCTCGACATCGGTGAAGATGATCTTCTAGCCGCCATCGGCGCTTGATCCGCCGACGGCGCTCCAGGCCCCACTCATGCGGCGCTTCCTTTCTGATCCATCTGATCGAACTGATCGAACTGATCGAACTGGTTCATGCGCCCAGCGGTGGCGTCGCCACAGAGCAGACTGGGCAAAAAAAGACCTCCACGCTCATCTCGCTGGATGAGGTGAAGGTGGAGAGGACGATCCCGCTGGATGACGGGATTAGCCAGTCGTGTGAGGAGACGCTGGCGGCCCCATCGCTCGTTCTCGCGCAGAAGGGCGCGCAGGGACATCGTGCCACTCCTTCTCAGCCTCTCTGGACTGCACTTAAAGGATTGTCTCCGCTGAGTATAGCATGGCGCACGGCGGGTGGGCAAGCCTGGCGCCACTTCGGGGGATCAGCAGGGAATCAGCGGAAATCCAGAGAAGCGCTATGCCGCGCCGCCCACTCCTCGCGCGAGATGGCATAGCGATACTCGTCGCTCCAGTGGCCCTTGAACCAGACACGCTGCGGGGCGTCATCCTCAAGGCGGAAGCCCAGCCGCGCCAGCAGCTCGATGGAGCGCCGGTTCTCGCCATCTACGATGGCGTAGACGCGCTGGAGATCGTAGGCGGCGAAGGCATAGCTGAGCCAGGCGCCCAGCGCCTCGGTCGCCAGCCCCTGCCCCTGCGCCTCGCTGGCCAGCGTGTAGCCCAGCTCAGCCTGCTGGGGCCGGGCCGCCTCGATATGAAAGTAGCAGTCGCCGACCAGCGCGCCCGTCGCCTTCAGCTCCCAGGCGATCTGCACGCCCTCGCCAGGAACGCCCAGCGGCCCCGCGCACACCGCCTGGATGAGCGCCTGCGCCTCTGGAAGGCTGATGCGCTCCCAGCTCTGGTAGCGCGCCACCTCTGGATCATTGCGATAGGCCATGAACGGCGCCAGGTCATCCTCGCGGAAGCGCCGCAGCCGCAGCCGCGCCGTCTCTAGCGTGGGCCAGGAATCATCAGCGCCAGACATCAGAGTCGCCCTCCTCGCCAACGGCTGTCACCGCGATCGTGCGCGCAGTGTAGCCCGCCCGGCGCCTCTCGGCAAGATCCGCGCGATGCTCTATCATAGTCCCACATCAACAGATAGACGCTGATTGGCGTCTGTTAGTGGTGTCAGGTTTCCGCAACATGAAGAGCGCAACGGTCAGGAGTGGCGCGTGGATGTGAGCGAGAACACAACGCGTTTCGAGGATGTCTGCCCGGCGCTGGCGCCAATCGTCTTGCGGGTCGCAGCGGCGCTGGTCGGTAGCGCTCAGGCGGAGGACGCCGCGCAAGAGGCGATGCTGCTCGCGTGGCGTTCCTGGGCGGAGCTGCGCGATGTCGCCTCGGCGCGCCCGTGGCTGTTGCGCATCACGGTGAATGTCTGCCGGAGCTGGCTGCGTGGTCGCAATGGCGCCGTGCGCGGCGAGCGCGAGACACCGCTGCCCGATGACGACACTCCACGGGCGCTCTACGAACTCTCCACGCTGCAACCGGGAGCCAACACCTGGATCGAGCTGCTCGATCTGCGCGAGGCGCTGCTGGAGTTACCGACGGACTACAAGGTCGTGGTGACGCTGCGCTACTTTGGCGGCATGGATTCCACAGAGATCGGACACGCGCTGGGCCTGCCATCCGCCACCGTGCGCAGCCGACTGCGACGCGCGCTGACGCTGCTGCGCGACCGCCTGCGCACACCAGGCGGCATCCCCGCGATTCACCTGACGACGGGAGACGCCGATGCGCAATGACATGAACGAGCAGGATGCGCTTCCCGCAGAACTGGCGACCACGCATCAGGCGCTCAATGACCTGGCGAGCGCCTGGGCGGTCACCATGCCATCAGCCGAACAGCTTGCCGCGTTCGCGCGGCGCCTGCCCGCGCAACAGGCCATCGTCGAGCGCCAGAGCGAGCGTCCAGGCGCCGCGCCCCTGCGCCAGCGCGAGCGCACACCGCGTGAAGCGACTACGAGCGCTGGCGGGCGTCAGCGGCCACCCAGCCGACGCGCGCTGGCCGGGATAGCGGCGGCTGTCGTGATCGTCGGCCTGCTCGCCGCGACTCTGCTGCGCCTGGCGCCCAGCCACACGGGAAAGATCACACGCGAGGCGCCCACTGCCACCGCAACAGCGGCGCCCCCGACCGCGCGGCTGGCGGAGGAACCATCGCAGCAGCCGCCCAATGGAACCTGGGGTACGGTCGCGCATGCGTCGCTCATCCCCGCGCCGAGCGACGGGAGCGTGGTGTATCAGGCTAATGGCGCGGTGGCGAGCGTGTCGCGCGACGGCGGCGCGACCTGGCGCGCACTCACCCTCCCGAGCTTCACCCAGAAGACTGTCCTCTCGGATACGGTGTATCTGCGCGTCAGCGAGACGGACGCGCGCGTTGTGCTGCTCTCTATGCTCCTCACCGTCGATTCTTACGATCCGGCGGCCTGCCCTCCTGGCTCCCGACCACCCGCGCCAAATACGGGAATCGGCATGCATGGTGGCGTGCTAGCGTCAGGCGCCGCCTACTGCTACGCGAACTTCGCCAGTCATGACGGCGGCGCATCCTGGTCGGCCATGCGACTGCCCGGGGATGTGGACATCCCACCCAACGCGCTCGACATGGCGCATATCTGGCAGCTCGGCCAGTCGCTCTACGGTGTGAACATCCCTGCCATCTTTCCGAGCGTGCTGGGTTCGTCCGTGCTCGTCAGCCATGATCTGGGCGTGACCTGGGCATATGACAACACGAACTCGCCAGAGGCATCGGCGCATCTGTGTAGCTTCCTGCCCTCAGCGCCGAATAGCGCGCTCTATGCGCTGACCACTGCCGCTACCCAGGGCTGCAACAGTCTCAGCCACTCTATCCTCTGGCGTAGTGACGATGGCGGCGCGACCTGGAACCAGGTCGCCGCGCTCGATTTCAGCGCCTTCACAGAGCTGGTGGCGGCGACTCCGACGACGTCAGGCCATGGACTCTGGCTCTATGCGTTTCAGCAAGGCGCCGCGGGTTCTGGCGCGGCGCTGATGAGCGCAGATGGTGGCGTGACCTGGCTCCAGACGCCCAGCCTGCCACCAGCGGGCGCCAGCGCCTACCCCGTCGCCATCAGGAGCGCCCTGGCTGATGGCTCGATGGTCGTGGCGGTCATCGGATGGCGTGGCTCCAGTATCTCAGCGCCGCCCGCCAGAGCGACCTTCTATGGCTGGCGTCCGGGTGACGCCGCCTGGCGCCCGCTCGCCACGACCCTGACCACCCTGACCGCGAGCAATGGCGAGGATGCGGTCACGCTCGCGCGGGGAGGGTCAGGCGCGCTCGACACGCTGTGGGTCGTGGACGACTTCGAGAACGAGAATCCGCAGCGGGCCACAACCTATCGCTACGACATCCGATGAACCAGGGCGCGGTGGGCCGCTACGCCGTCTGTGCGAACCCGTAGCGCAGGAAGAGGAAGCTGCCCGCGCGGCGCGCGCTGATGAGCTGCGCCCAGTGGGGCTGCGTGGGCGCGAGGCGCTGGCCCTCGATCAGCCCCAGGCGATGGAACTGCTCGTCGCGGCCCACCAGTTGCGGCGCGATGGTCAGGAATTGCTCATCCAGCAGCCCCTCGGCGGCGAAGCGCCCCAGCAAGCGCGGCCCGCCCTCCACCAGGATCAGCGGCTGGCCCGCGCGCTTGCCACCTGCCTCGCCGCCCGCCGCCAGCGCCTCCACGGTCGCGTCGAGCACAGCGCGGGCCGAGAGGTCGCCCACGCCCGATTCATCCAGCGTCCGGGTCTGCGCGCGTGGCCCCGGCGCCACGCCGCCCAGCCCGCGCAGCCGCTCTGCGCCCGCCAGGGTGGTCAGCAGCAGCGCCGGAACCTCCGCCTGC
>JAICVT010000488.1 GCA_025935235.1 Ktedonobacterales bacterium
AGAGGTAGAGGCGCCCGTCCTCGGCCAGCAGACTGGTCTCGACGGTTCGCCCGCGCAGGAGTTCGTCCAGCGACATGCGCCACACCTCGTCGCCGCTCTCCACGCCGCTCTCCGCGCGTGTGGCGCGCACGATGTGGTGCGGCCACGTGATGACGTGGTCAATTGTGAAGCGCATGCCGCTGGTCTCCTGCAGTGGGAGCGCGCTGGCATGGTCTGGCGCCTGCTCTCCCTGCCAGAGCACAGCGCCCGTCATGGCGTCGAGGATAAGGTACTTCGCCTCGCGCGGTTCGCCGATGGTAAACACGGCGAGCCTGTCCTCTGCGGCCCACAGCACCCTGGGATGGCCAGTACCTGAAATCAACGGCATGGGGCCGAGGCGATGGCGCCAGCGGGGCGCGCCGGTGGCGATGTCGAGCGCGAGCAGCTCGCTCGTCCCGCGCTCAAACGAGAGCGCGGCGGTGAGCAGCATGTCGCCCGCGACCATGATCTCCGCGCGGACATTGGGACCGATCGCTAGGCAATAGAAGGGCGTGCGCCAGAGGACGGCGCCGTCGCTCGCCCGCAGCGCCGTCACCGCGACGGGGCGTGTCCTGGTGTGCGTGCGACTGAATGTCTGGGCGCGGTTTTCAGCGGTATCGGGTTGCGCGGGCGCCGGGTCCAGTTCGACCCACATCGGGCGGTCGCTGATCGCCGTGCTGACGAAGATGCGCTCGCCTGCGCGCTCGACGTTGGCGTGTGGGTCGTGCGTGACCCAGCGCCACAGCGGCGCGCCAGATGCGGCGTCTAGCGCGATCACCGTTCCCTGCGCGGTCTGCGCCACGACGATCTCGGCTCCGGCATGTGTCTCGGCGAACGTCTCGATGTGCGGCGCGAACGCGCTCTCCTCGCCATCCTGCCCATCCATCGCCGTCGGCTCCCGTCATGCCGCGCCACAACGCCCATCACACGCGCGTGCGGATCACTGTTTCAGGCGACTGCTGATGTATTGCTTGATGGCGTCCCAGTCACCATTTTGCGGCAGCAGGATGTCCTGGCCGTCACCGCTGGTGGCGTTGACCAGCACATTTGACGTGCTCACGCCGACTTGCGCGGCATTGTTCAGGTCGAGTTTGAGGGTGAAGGCGGCCAGATCGGCCAGCGAGAGATTGGTGTAGATGGCCTTCTGCAGCGCATCCATCGCGCCAGAGAGGCCAGGCCAGGCTGAGGGGCTGCGCATGCGGCTGGCGATCGCGCGGATCAGCAGTTGCTGGCGGGCCGAGCGCGCGAAGTCGCTGCCCTCGCTGGCGGGCGCGATGACGTAGCGGGCGCGCGCGTACTCGATGGCACGCTCGCCGTTCATGTGCTGCATACCCTTGTCGAAGTGGATGACCTTCCAGCCCGCGTTGATCTGTGGGTCGTCGTTGGCAGGATAGTTGGCGGTGAAGGCGGTCGGCACGTCAATATCCACCCCGCCCAGCGCATCCACCAACTCGCGGAAGCCCTGAAAATTGATGGTCATGAAGTAGGGGACGTTGAGGCCCGTCACGTCGCTGACCTTGGCCGCCGCCTCCAGCCCGCCAGCGAGCTGCCCCGGCGGACGCCCGTCGTAGCCATTGGCCATGCCGTCGGCGAAGGCGGTGTTGAGCTTGGCGTACTGCCCAGAGTTGGGTGGGACCTGCACCCACAGGTCGCGCGGGACGGAGATCATCGTCGTGGCGCGGTCGCTGGGCGACAGGCTCATCACCATCAGGCTGTCAGAGAGGTAGGCGCCATCGTGGCCCGCGCCGCCATAGCCGAGTACGACGACATTCACGCGCCCCACGCCGCTCATAAAGCCCGTCTGGCTGCTCAGCGGCGCCTGCGGCGAGATGGCCGAGCCGAAGGCCAGCGCGCGATTGGCGCCGATCACCAGAGCGACCAGCGCCACCAGCGCCACCACCAGCGCCGCCACGGCCAGCGGCTGCCGACGCCTGCGCCGCGGTCGTCCGGCGGTCGCCACGGGACGCGGGGAACGCGCGGCCGTCTGGGCGGGCGCAGGGGCGCCAAAGTAGCCGAGTGGCTGCGTGCGGCGGCGCGCCTGAACCTGCGTGACCGGCGGCTCGCCAATCGGCGCGGTGGGGCCATCCCAGTCGGCCCAGTCATCCTGTGGGCCTGGCCTGTACGACATGCTGGATCATCCTTTCCCGCCGAGCCGACCACGCGGCTCCTGGCCCGCGGCCAGCGGAGATCGCACGTCACTGGCCAACTACTCGCAAACGTACCGCGCCGGGACGCCCAGCGCAATGTGCATGCGTCACAATTCGCGGCAGAGACAGGCGCCACGCGGCATCGCGCGCCATCTCTTGCATTCTAGGGACGGATTGCTACAATAGTCGCGCTGGCGCACAGGCGACCAGCGCGACCACGCCGCGCGCCATCTCATGGCATCTGGTCATCTGGCGCGTGGCTAGCGAGCCAAGGAGTGTGACGCGCATGACAGCGCCTTCCTCATCGTCTTCATCCTCGTCCTCGTATGCCGCCACCCAGTTTGGCGCGCCGCTCGGCGAGTATCGCGCCAGCGCGCTGCGCATCGTGCTGATCGTCGCGGGCATGTTGTCCCTGGCGGCGGCGATTGTGATCGGCGGCATCTTCGGGCTGGCCGCGATGTCTCCTGATTCTGCCACAGGCGATCTGGTGTCAGGTGTGATTCTGACCGTGCTGTTTCTGGCGGCGGCTATCTACTGCTTCGTGACAGTCTATCG
>JAICVT010000574.1 GCA_025935235.1 Ktedonobacterales bacterium
AGGCGCGCGCATGAGCGACCCGCAACACTCCACAAGCGCCTCTATGCCGCTCTATCTCGCCTCGGCCTCGCCACGCCGCAGCCAGTTGCTCAGTGCGGCGGGCATCGCGTTCGAGCGCTTCGTCGTCCCGGTGGATGAGGATGCGCTGACGGCGGCGTACAGCGGACCGCTCATCCGGCTGGGCGAATATCTGGCGCGCGAGAAAGGGCTGGCGGCGTGGCGCGCGCTGCGCGCCAGCGGGCGCGAAGGGCGCGTGCTCTCCTCCGATACGACCGTGCTGATCGGTGGGCGCTCGCTGCCCAAGCCGGTGGATCTAGCGGAGGCGGAGGCGATGCTGCGCGAGCTGCGTGGGCGCGAGCATACCGTGGCGACCGGCGTCGCGCTGATTGATCCGCTCAGCCGCACGCAGCGCTCGGCTACCTCGGCCACCCGCGTGCTGATGCGCGACTACAGCCACGAGGAGATCGCCGCCTACGTCGCCACCGGCGACCCGCTGGATAAAGCGGGCGCCTACTCGATTCAGCATCCTGGCTTTCAGCCGGTCGCCGCGCTGGCGGGCTGCCACCTCGGCGTGATCGGCCTGCCCGTCTGCCTGGTCAACCTGCTGCTGACTGGCCCGCGCGGGGCGCGCATCATCCAGACGCCGCTGCCCACCGACGCGCCCGATTGCCCCTGGTCGGCCCAGTGCCAGCCACCATACCCCTTCGCGCTGGCGAGCATCCACACCGCGCCGCTGCCCGATGACGACACAGGCGGTGACACGGCTGAGGCTGAGGCGGGCGCATGAGACCGATACTACGTGGCTGCACAGACCCAGCCCACGCAGGCGGGCTTGGCGGCCCGCAGGCCCTTAGCCGCGGCTTCAGCCGCCTCCATCACCCGCCGCGAGCAGGATCATTCCGATGAGCGGCGCAGCGGTGTGCGGACGCTACGCGCCCTCGCCGACTGGCGCGCTGCACCTGGGCAATCTGCGCACGGCGCTGCTGGCGTGGCTGCTGGCACGCTCAGCGGGCGGCGGCTTCATTCTGCGGATGGAAGACCTCGACACGCCGCGCATGCGCCCCCGCGCAGCGGCGAGCATCCTGGCCGATCTGCGCTGGTTGGGCCTCGACTGGGATGAAGGACCAGATGTCGGTGGCCCCTACGGCCCGTACATCCAGAGCGCGCGGCAGAGCGTCTACCTGGGCGCGCTGGCGCGGCTGCGGGCGCGCGGGCTGCTCTATCCCTGCTATTGCACGCGCGCCGAGCTGCATGCTTCCCACGCTGCTCACTCCATCGCCAGCGCGCCGCACGCGGGCGACCTGCCGCCGCGCTACCCCGGAACCTGCCGCGACCTCTCGCCGCTCGAGCGCCGCGATCGCGAGGCTGCGGGCCGTCGCCCCTCGCTGCGCTTCCGCGTCCCGGATGAGCCGATCAGCTTCGAGGATCGCGCGTTGGGGCCGCAGACCGAGCGGGTCAGCGCCACGACCGGCGATTTCATCGTGCGGCGCAGCGACGGACTGATCGCCTACAATCTGGCGGTGGTAGTGGATGACGCGCTGATGGGCGTGACGCAGGTGGCGCGTGGAGCCGATCTGCTGGCGGTGACGGCGCCGCAGCGGGCGCTGGCGCTCGCCCTGGGCTATCCCCCGCCGCTCGAATACGCGCACCTGCCGCTGGCCACCGACGCCACTGGCGCGCGGCTGGCCAAGCGCGACGCGGCAGAAGGGGTCGCGGCCCTGCGAGCGCGGGGAGTCGCGCCAGAGCGGGTGGTTGGCGCGCTGGCCGCCAGCGTCGACCTGTGGCCCGCCGATCAGCCTGCCACCCCGCGCGAGGCGCTGGCCGCCTTCGATCCCGCGCGCATCCCCGCCCAGCCCTCGCCAATCGCGCTGGG
>JAICVT010000586.1 GCA_025935235.1 Ktedonobacterales bacterium
GAACTCGACGTCATCGCCACGCAGCCGCTGGGCCACGGCGGCGTAGAACTCCTCCGAGATGTGCGGCTTGAGGTCTTCGAGCGTGTCGTAGACCTCCATGTCATATTCGCCGCCCTCGGTCCAGGTGGACCAGTCGGAGCGAGGCATGTCGGGCCTGCCAGACTTGCCCGCACGGCGCGCCTCGCGCATCTGCTCGCGCCACTCCTCGCGGCGCGCGCGAGCCTCCGCCCTGGCCTGAGCCTTGGCCTCGGCCCGCTCCGCCTTGGCCCGCGCGCGCGCCGCGCGCTCCTCCGGGCTGGCGCCAAAAGGGAGATCCACATCCACATCGACATCCACGTTCCAGCCCTCGTCCCAGCCACGGGCAAAATCGCGGCCAAAATCGCGGCCCCAGTCGGACCAATCTTTGGCGAAGTCGCGGCCCCAATCGGCCAGGAAGTCGGTCCAGGCATTCCAGTCGGGCTGAGCGCGGGTGTAGAGCACGAGGCGGCCTTTGGCGGTCTGGAAGACGGTCTGCACGATCAGTTGACCGCTCTCGGCGTCGCGGCTGCGGTGGCGGGCCAGCTCGCGCCCGAGGAACTGCTTGCGGGTGTACGTCATCTGACGGCCTACTTTCAGCGTGATCTCGCCGAACCCCTGCGTGCGGGCCTCCTCCGTCTCGATGTAGCGGCGCAGCGCCTGGGCGATGGTGGCGGAGAGGTTTTCTCCCGCCAGCTCCTGCGCGCGGTCGAAGACGGGCAGGTCGGCGTCGGCGACATAGATGGTTTTGTTGGGCATCATCATCCGCTCTCTCCAGGGAGACACATCGGTACCGTGCGACGACTATAGCATATGTATACGTATACATGCAAGAGCCAGATTGACACCCGCGATACGCCGCTGCCATACTGAGCCAGATCGCATCAGGACGCTCTGAGCGCAGGAGGGCTACCCATGCCGCTTCCAGCCAATGTGTCGGTCATGCTGGCGCCCAACCCCTCGCCGATGACCGGGCCGGGCACCAATACCTACCTTGTCAGCGGCGCCGATGGCTGCGTGGTGATCGATCCGGGGCCGGAGATCGAGTCGCATCTGGTGGCGGTGGCCGAGGCGGCCCGCGCGCGCGGCGGCGCACGGGCGCTGCTGGTAACCCACGGGCATCCCGACCATGTGGAGGGCGCGGCGCGGCTGCGCGCGCTGACTGGCGCGCCGATCTGGGCCTATAGCCGCACGGGCGTGCCCGACGCCGACGCCGAGCTGGCCGATGGCGCGCTGGTCAGCCTGGGCGGCCAGCGGCTGCGCGCGCTCTTCACGCCGGGGCATCGCTTCGACCACCTCTGCTACCTGCTGGAGGGCGCGGGCATCATCTTCGCGGGCGATCTGGTAGCGGGCATGGGGACGGTGGTCATCGCGCCGCCACAGGGCGACCTCAGCGACTATCTGACCTCGCTGCGGCGGCTGCTGGCGCTCACGTCCGACGATCTGCGGCTGATCGCGCCGGGGCATGGGCCGATCCGCGAGGACACGCGCGAGCTGCTGGAGGGCTACATCGCACATCGCCAGCAGCGCGAGGAGCAGCTGCTGGCTGCGCTGGCCGCTGGCGAGAGGCCAGCCGGGCAGCGGGTCGCCGAGCTGGTGGCGCGCATCTACACCGATGTCGCGCCTGGCCTCTGGCCCGTGGCGGCCTACTCGACGCTGGCTGGCCTGCTCAAGCTGGAGCGCGAGGGCCGCGTCGAGCGCCTGCCCGCTGGCGCCGATCTCGCCGAGCCGCTGGAGCCAAC
>JAICVT010000416.1 GCA_025935235.1 Ktedonobacterales bacterium
GCCTCTCTTCTGTCGCTCTCGTCTCGCGTCGCGCTGCGCGCGCTATCCACCGCTGGAGCGGCCAGACGGCGCCGACGTGGCGACGACCAGCATTCCTGTCTATCCGAGTCGCTGCGCGCTACCTTGCGCCCCCGCCTGACGTTTAGTACGCTATGGATAGTGCGTGGCGCCTGCTCCCCTGCCACACCGACCACCCCCTGGAGGATCATTCGCATGACGGACGCTGAGTTCGAGCTGGAACTCGTCGAGGCGCTCAATATGCTGCTTGAGGACGAGCGCGCCAGTGTCGAGATGGAGGTGGCGCTGGCCTCCGGCGCGACGGAATATGCCGAGCGAGATACGCTGGCCGCGATGGGGGCGGAAGATATCCACTTCTGCGTGCAACTGCGCGAGGAGATGGAGGACGCCGGGCTGCCCGTCACGCCGCAGATCAACGGCGTCGTGTTCGAGGTCGTCGGCGCCGAGCGCTACGACGACCGCCTGCGCGCCTTTGCCCACCACCAGCGAGTGGTAGCTGATCGCGCCAGGGAGTTACAGGAGTCGAACCTGGAGGGCGCGCTGCGCGCGGCGCTCGACGGCATCAGCATGTCGCACGACCTCCACGCCGACTGGATCGAGCGGCGCGCTGCCGAATTCGCCGCCACGCGCACGCTGGAGTTCGGCGCCAACGCCAGCGCCCTGGAGGCGCGCGAGGCCGTGCCTGAGCCAACCGAACCGATCGAGCCGATTGAGCTGACCGGGCCAACCGAGCCAGCGCTCGCCGATCAGCCCGACGCCGAGGCGGCGACGCTGACCACCGAGCCAGCCGAGGTTCCCGTCGTCGAGCCGGAGCCAGCCACAGAGGCTTCCACGGAGCCAGCGCCAGAGGAGCCTGCCGCGCCACAGGCCGGGGCGCCGAAGCCGCGCGCCCGCGCCACGTCGCGTCCCACTACCCGCTCCACCACGGCCAGGAGCGCCAAACCGGGCGCCACGCGGGCAAAGACGACCAAAACGACGAAGGCCACCAAGGCCACGACGAAGAAGGCGGACGCCACGCCGAAGACTCCCACTCGGCGCCCGCGCCGCGCGCCCGCCGACACGCCGCCCGACGAGGCGTAGGCCCGCTTCAGACGCGCGCTCGTCGCATCAGCCGCTCTCCTCTGTGGGCTGGCGTCCTTTTTGCGTTTTCCTCTCTCCAGAAGCCAGGTGGCTCGGCTGAAACCGCCAGTCACCGCTCAATCATAGGAGGGGATATATGCAAGTCGCCACCGATCAGGTCGTCGTCATCGTCAACGCGCGGGCGCGTATGGGCGCCGACGACTGCCTCTCCGCTGAGCGGTTGGACGAGGCGCTGCGGGCGCGTGGGCTGCGTGGCCGCGCGCAGCCGACCGCATCTGAGGAGGAGTGCGCCGCGCAGGTGGAGCGGGCGGCGCGCGAAGGGGCTGAGGTGGTGGTGGCGGCCGGTGGCGATGGCACCGTGCGCAGCGTGATCGCGGGTCTGATGCGCCTGAACGCGCTGGAGGGACTGGAGGAGCGCCGCCCGGCGCTCGGCGTGCTGGCCTGCGGCACGATGAACAACATCGCGGCGTCGTTTGGCATCCCGGAGGACATGGACGCCGGGCTGGACCTCGTGGCCGACTGCATCCAGCGCCAGCGCTACTTTCGCATGGATGTCGGCATGATCGGCGATGAGCCATTTGTGGAGGTGGCGGGCGTTGGGCTGATGGCGCGGCTCTTTCCGCTGGCCGAAGACCTCAAGAGCAACGGCGCGCAGGCCAGTGGCGAGGTCATCGAGGGGCTGCGCGAAGTCGTCACCGCCAAGCCAGAGACGGTCTATCTGCGCCTGGATGGCCGCACTGTCGTGGCGCACGCGCTCCAGGTGACGCTCTGCAACACACCGACCCACGGCGCGCGGCTAATGCTCTCGCCGGACGCCCGCGTGGATGATGGCCTGCTGGATGTCGTGCTGGATGAGCGGGTCTCTGGTCCGCGCATGCTCTGGGATCTGTTGACCCGCCGCGACTCGCGCCTGATGACGCGCGAGCGGCGGCGCATCTTCCAGGCGCGGCGCGTCGCCATTCGGCAGGGCAGGCCGTGGGCGCTGCAGATGGATGGCGCTTATAAGGGCGACTATGGCCGTGGAACCGATCGCCCAGCCGTCGTGGCGCGGGTCGAGCCAGGAGCGCTGCGCGTCTGCGCGGCGAAGCGGCCAGCGGCGGGCGGCGCAGTGCAGATCGAGTCGGCGGCGCGGACGATCGCCCGCCTGCTGCCGCCGAGCGTGGCCGCCGCGACCTCCTCGCCATCGTCTGGCGCTACGAGCCCTACTGCCGCAGAGGATGCCACAGCCAACAGCGACAACAATTCGACGCCCTCCACTCCAGCCTCCACGGCGGGGGCCGCGCTGGGGGCGGCGCAGAGCCTGGCGCAAGGCGTCGCGCAGAGCGTCGCGCAAGGGGTCGCGCAGGGAGCGGCGCTCGGCGTGCAGGGAGCCGGGGAAGCGGCGCAGCAGGTCGCCCAGCAGGTTCAGCAGGTTCAGCAGGCATCGCAGCAAGTCGCTCAGCAGGTATCGCAGCAGGTCGAGCGCCGCCTGGCCTCACCAGAACACGCCGCGCGGATGCTCAAGGCGCTGCGCTGGGTCTACCTGCCGGGCATCGCGCTGGGGACGACCGCCGCGCTGGCCGCGCGCCACTGG
This sequence comes from Ktedonobacterales bacterium, assembly GCA_025935235.1. Lineage (GTDB taxonomy): Bacteria > Chloroflexota > Ktedonobacteria > Ktedonobacterales > JADMIN01 > JAKAIY01. The sequence goes on from JAICVT010000416.1 coordinate 2,672, forward strand.
CCGATCCTGCCATTCGACCGTGAAGTATTGCGGGCGATCCAGCGTACCCATTCGCCGCTGATGGATCGCCTGATGACGGGCGTCGCGGCGCCAGGCTTCCCGCCGCTCTCGCTGGAGCTGCTCGGCGCGGGCGCGGTGGCCCTCTGGCTGGCGCGGCTGCGGATCGAGGCGGGCTTTCTGCTGCTGGCGGCGGGCGGCGTCACGCTGGTGGATGCCAGCCTCAAGAGCGCCATCCGGCGCAAGCGGCCAGCGCGCTCGGCCGCGCGCGTGCTGCGCAAGATTCCCGCGCCCAGCTTCCCCAGCGGCCACACGATGAACTATGTCAGCGTCTTTGGCTTCCTCGGCGCCGCCAGCATGGCCAATGTCAAGCCCTCGCTGACGCGCACGCTGCTGGTGAGCGCCTGCGCCGCGATGGGCGCGCTGATCGGTCCGGCGCGCGTCTACCTCGGCGCGCACTGGCCCAGCGACACAGCGGCGGGCTATCTCTATGGCGGACTCTATCTCGGCGGGCTGCTCGAACTCTACACACTAGCCAAGCTGCGCCAGGCCGCGCGCCGCCACGCCTGACCACCGCTTGACATTGGCTTGACATTCGCCAGCGGGCCGCGCTATCATTCGGCCAACACAACTCCATACCGCAGTATGCAGCGATCAGGAGAAGTACGCGAGCAGCCGTCAGCCCCAGCGAGCCGGATCAGGTGGAAACCGGCGCGGGCGCGCTCGCCGAATGGGCCTGTGAGCCGCGACCCGACCAGCCTCGCGCTGTAGGGCATCGCCGGGCGCCTCCCGTTACAGAGGCAGAGCATCGGTCACGCCGATCTGACCATCGGTCGCGGCCCGTGTTCATCGAGGAGTCACGCGCCATGTGCGCCGGTCGAGCCGCCCATCCAGTGTGATGCGGTTCCCGCGCCGGGCAGTGTGACTCGAAGCTGGGTGGTACCACGAAGGTCTAGCGCCTCTCGTCCCGCAAATCGGGATTGAGAGGCGCTTTTTGTTGCGC
>JAICVT010000368.1 GCA_025935235.1 Ktedonobacterales bacterium
CTCCGTGGGAGAGGGGGCTGGGGGGTGAGGTCGCGCCCTCAGAAGCCCAGGCCATGCTCCTTCAGGCTGAAATGATGGTGGCGCCCGATGATGATGTGGTCGAGCAGGGCGATGTCGAGCAGCTCGCCCGCGCGGCGCAACTGCTCGGTCGTGCGCACATCCTCGGGCGAGGCCGCGGGATCGCCCGAGGGGTGATTGTGGACGACGATGATGCTCAGGCAGGCGCGCGTAATGGCCGGGCGAAAGACCTCCGCCGCGCGCACCGCGCTGCTGTTGATCGTTCCCTGGTAGACGGTCTGCTGCGCGACGACGTGGTTCTTGGTGTCGAGGCAGAGTACGCGCAGTTGTTCCTGTGGCAGATAGGCCATCTCCAGCATCAGCAGCCGCGCCACGTCATCGGGCTGGGTGATCTGCATGCGCTCTTCCGGGCCGAGCGCCGCCAGCCGGTTGGCGATCTCCAGCGCCGCTTTGAGTTGCGCGGCCTTGGCCAGCCCCAGCCCATGCGCCTTGCACAGGTCGCTCAGGTCGGCGGCCACCAGACCCGCTAGCCCGCCAAAGTCGCGCAGCAGCCGCATCGAAAGCTCGACGACGTTCTCGCCTGGCAGGCCCGTCCGCAGCAGGATGGCCAGCAACTCGGAGGTTTGCAGCGTGCTGGCGCCGTAGCGTTCCAGCCGCTCGCGCGGTCGCTCATCGCTGGGCATCTCGCGCACGGTCAGCGCGCGATAGACAGGGTTGGCGATTTGTGGCTGCGCTGACATAGGCAACCTCCGCGATCAGTGAGCTTGAGGGCAGGTCGAGCGTATTGCTGGCAGAAACGATGCGGGGAAGCGATGCGCGCCAGCGCCGCTATGGTAGCATGGCGCGTCAGGGCTGGCAAGCGTCGTGGGAGCAAGCGTGTGGCATGACCAACTCCCATAGCTACCCTCTCCCGCGTAGCGGGGGAGGGGCTGGGAGTGGGGCGCTCATCCCGCCCTGTAGTCAGACGATTTGACCCTGTTCCGGCGACTCTGCTATGATGAATTGGCCCTCCGCGCTATGCCGCAGCGATGCGAAGGTGAACCGACACGGTGGGCGCTTGTCCTTGCGAACCCTGGCCCGTTCGATTCCTAGCGACCTTCGAGGAGGGCGCCCGCGATGCATGGTATCGTCACCTGGCTCTTCACCGATCCACAGACCGCCGGGCTGGCCACCGCGTCTGGCAAGGCGGAAGTCTTCCACTTCTACCTGCCGTGGATCATCTTCTGCGCGCTCGGCCTGCTGCTGCCGATCTACTATGGCCTGGAGGGGCGCAAGCGCTTCTTCGGCCACCACACGCTCCACAAGTACATCATGGACCGCATCAGCGGGCAGCTCTGGCCGCTGGCGCTGGTCGGCTTCGTGCTGATGGGCATGCGCTACGCAATGGACTCCACGCTCTTCTCGTGGCGAGCCTGGCGCTATGGCTGGGCGCTGTGGGGCCTGGGGCTGGTGGTCTACTGGATCTACTACTTCGCCGTCAAGTACGCTGGCGACCGCGCCTGGTATCAGAACAAGCGCACGATGGAGAAGTACTATCCGCAGCCGCGCGCCAAGCGCAAGGCCGCCAAGGCTGGCGCTCGCTAGCGAATCCACTCCCCCAATCCCCTCTCCCGGGAGGAGAGTGGACAATTTGTTTTGTGGGGACGCGGCGCGACCTCTCCCCCTGCCCCCTCCCCTTCAGGGAGGGGAACTCGCTTCAGGGGATGGGGCAATAGCAGGGATTACAGCGAGCCTGATCGACTTGTCTGCGAATCAACCTATCGGGTCGGCCTGCGCTCCCCCTCCCTGAAGGGGAGGGGGTTGGGGGAGAGGTTCGCTACCGCGCCTGCTTGGCCTCGGCGAAGGCGCGCGTGATGGTCACGAAGTCCGCCGTCAGGCTGGCGCCGCCGACCAGCGCGCCGTCAATCAGCGGCCCGGCCGCCAACTCCGCCGCGTTGGCCGCTGTCACGCTGCCGCCGTATTGCACGCGCACGCCAGCCGTCGCCGCTTCGCCATACAGCTCGTCCAGCAGCGCGCGGATGATGGCGATCACGTCGCGCGCGTCCTGGGTGGTGGCGGCGCGGCCTGTGCCAATCGCCCAGATCGGCTCATAGGCCACCACCAGCTCGTTCAGGCGGTCGGCTGGCAGGTTGGCCAGGCTGCCGCGCACCTGCGCCGTGATGACACGCTCGGTGAGGTTCGCGTCGCGGTCCTCCAGCCGCTCGCCCACGCAGACGATTGGCCGCAGGCCGTGCGCGAAGGCCGAGAGCGCCTTGCGGTTGACCAGCTCATCCGTCTCGCCAAACAGCGCCCGTCGCTCGGAGTGGCCCAGGATGACGTAGTCGCAGAGGCCACGCAGCATCAGCGGCGAGATCTCGCCCGTAAATGCGCCCTTCTCCGCGTCATACATGTTCTGCGCTCCGAGCATCACGCCGCTGGCCGAGGTCAGCGCGTGCGCCGCCGCGATCGAGATGCTGGGTGGGCAGACCACGCGATCCACCCCCGCGATGGCCTCCAGATCGGGCAGGATGCGCGCCAGGAAGTCGTGCGCCTCGGTCGGACCGTAGTTCATCTTCCAGTTGCCCGCGACGATTGGACGCCGCGCGCCAACCATGCCGCTCATCGCTCCCCCTCCCCGCCATCGCTGGCGCGCAGGTCCGCCGGGATCTGGTCGCGATCCAGCAGAGCCGCCACACCGGGCAGCGTGCGTCCCTCCAGGAACTCCAGCGAGGCGCCGCCGCCCGTGGAGACGTGGGTCAGCTTGTCAGCCGCGCCCGCCGCCTCCACCGCCGCCGCCGAGTCGCCGCCGCCGACGATGGTGATGGCGCCGGCCTCAGTGCGCTCGATCAGAAGCCTGATGAGTGCATCAGTTCCCTGTGCGAAGGCGGGGAACTCGGCCACACCCAGCGTGCCATTCCAGACGATGGTGGCGGCGTCGCTGAGCGCCTCGCCGAACGCCTGGATGGTCCGCGGCCCAACGTCCAGAATGCGCCAACCGGCGGGGATGGCATCTGGCGCGACCACTCGGCGCTCGGCGTCGGCGGCGAACTTGTCGCCAATCGCTATATCCACCGGCAGGATGAAGCGCTTGCCCGCCTGCTTGGCCTTCTCCATCAGGCGGCGGGCGTCATCCAGCTTGTCGTCCTCCACCAGTGAGTCGCCGACATCCAGACCCTGCGCCTTGAAGAAGGTGTTGGCCATGCCGCCGCCGATCAGGATGGCGTCGGCGAGATCAATCAGCCGGTCGAGCGCGGCGATCTTGTCCGAGACCTTCGCCCCGCCCGAGATCGCCACCAGCGGGCGCCTGGGATGCTCCAGCGCGGAGCCGAGGAAGTTCAACTCTTTCTCCATCAGCAAGCCGGCCACAGCGGGCAGGTCGTGCGCGACGCCCTCTGTGCTGGCATGCGCGCGGTGCGCCGTGCCAAAGGCATCATTGACATAGACCGCGCCCAGCGCCGCGAGCTGCCGCGCGAAGTTGGGGTCGTTGGCCTCCTCCTCGGGATGGAAGCGTAGATTCTCCAGCAGCAGCGCCTCGCCGGGCTTGAGTTCCTTCGCCTGCGCCTCCACCGCTGGCCCCACGCAGTCGGACGCCAGCGGCACGGGGCGCCCAAGCAGCTCGCTCAGGCGCTCCGCCACCGGGCGTAAGCTGTATTTGGGGTTGACCTGGCCCTTGGGTCGCCCCAGATGACTCATCAGCACGACCGACGCGCCGTGGTCGAGCAGGTACTGGATGGTCGGCAGCGACGCACGGATGCGCGTATCATCGCTGATCGCGCCCGTGTCGTCGAGCGGGACGTTGAAGTCCACGCGTTCCAGCGCCCGCTTGCCGCGCACGTCAATGTCGCGAACGGTCGCTTTGTCCATCGTGAGCGGCCTCCTACAGCCGCTCGCCGACAAAGTGGGTCAGATCGGCGACGCGCGAGGAATAGCCCCACTCGTTGTCGTACCACGCGATGACCTTGAGGAAGTTGTCGCCCAGCATCATCGTCGAGAGGCCGTCAATGATCGAGCTGCGCGGATCGCCGCGGAAGTCGGACGAGACCAGCGGCTCATCGGTGTAGCCCAGGATGTCCTTGAGCTTGCCTTCCGCCTGCTGCTTGAAGAGCGCGTTGACCGCCTCGACCGACGTACCCTTCTTC